>DMCG01000121.1:21626-22182 GCA_003445855.1 Spartobacteria bacterium
GAAAGTAGCTCTTACACTCCCGAAATCGGGAATGGAGGGTACCATGCAAAACCTGCGCGATCGACCTGTCCGGCAAAAAATTACCTTCGTGATCATGATGATCGCGGGCGTAGTGCTGCTCCTCGCATTTGCAGCTCTGTTCTGCTTCCAAGCCTACACCTTGAAGCAGCACTCCGCCCACGAGCTCGCCGTCGTGGGCGAGATCACGGCCCACAACTGTACCGCAGCGGTCATGTTCAAGGATGAGGATGCCGCCACCCAAATCCTTGGTGGAATTAGAACAATGCCGCAGATTGTCAGTGCACGGCTTGAGCTTGCGGACCAGCAGCAGCTGGCTTTTTTTGGAGCCGCACGGGATGAGAGCGAAATCAAAGCAGCGCGATTGAAATCGGGTTTCCGGATCAACGGCGATCGCATCCTCCTGGCGCAGCCAGTGATGCTCAGTGGCACGCGCGAAGGAACTCTCTACCTCTTGGCCGATTTGCATGCGATGACATCGCAGCTGCTAAAGCTGTACGGCGGCGTCTTTGCTCTGGGTCTCGTCGCCTCGCTCCTT
>DMCG01000121.1:22538-23315 GCA_003445855.1 Spartobacteria bacterium
GGCACCGCGCGTACGATCGCAGACCACAACGACTACTCCGTCCGCGCAAACAAAGTGTGCGGCGACGAGGTGGGCGTTCTGACCGATGCCTTCAATCAAATGTTGGCCCAGATCCAATCGCAAGATAGCGCGCTGCGCAAAGCCGAGGAGAAATACCGACTCATATTTGAAGACGCCATCGAGGGCATGTTCCAGACTACTCCTGATGGAAAATATCTCAGCGTGAACCCAGCGCTGGCTCGCATGTATGGTTACGAATCACCCGAAGAGCTTATGGCAACCGTCAGTGATATTGGCCCCGTCGTCTACGTCAATCCCGAGCGCCGCACCGAGTTCAAGCGCCTGATCGAAGCGCAGGGCTTCGTAGAGCGATTTGAGTACGAAGTTTATCGCAAGGACCGCAGCAAGATTTGGCTCTCCGAGAATGCCCGTGCCGTCCGAGATGCGAACGGAGTTGTGATTTTCTACGAGGGCGCAATGCAAGACATGACCGAGCGCAAGCGGGTTGACGAAGTAGAGCGAGCAAGCAAAGCGAAGAGCGAGTTTCTCTCGCGCATGAGTCATGAATTGCGCACTCCGCTGAACGCCATCCTGGGCTTTGGGCAGCTCCTTGAAAGGCAGAAGCCGACGGAGGTGCAACGCACTCGCATCAGTTACATCTTGAGTGCAGGCCGCCACTTGCTGGAATTGATTAACGAAGTGCTCGACATCGCGCGGATCGAGGCGGGTCGCATGCAGTTTTCACTCGAGCCAGTGTCCGTGACCGACGCAGTGGAC
>DMCG01000002.1:0-2783 GCA_003445855.1 Spartobacteria bacterium
TCGTCCGGCAAGCGGGAATGGAGCCGCTGGGAAGCGGGCGACATGGATGGGTGACCCGACCGGGTGAGCTTTTTGGGAGAAAGCGAATCAACGCTCGCCCTACAACTACAACTACGGGCGGGACAGATCCCGTCCCTCCAATTATCTTGGTTTCGGCGGTCATAGACCGCCGCTACAGAAGAATGTTCTCATCGTGAGTCCGCGTTATCATCAAATTCTTGGGATCAGATTTTTCGCCGGAACGGCGCAGGAAGCGATCGCGCGCATTTGCGAATCCGGTGGATTTCTTGTCGCGCCGTCCGCGCCCGGAATGGTGCGCCTGTGCGACGACGAGCGGTACCGCCGCGCCATGCTCGCGGCCGATCTGGCGGTTCCTGACAGCGGCTTGATGGTGCTGGTGTGGCGATTGTTGCGGCGCGAAAAAATCCAGCGCGTCTCCGGGCTTAAATATTTGAAGCAATTGCTGGCAACATGGAAAGGCGAGGGGACCCCGGAAATTTTCTGGGTGCTGCCGGGCGAAAGCGCGCGCGAGAAATTATTGGATTGGTCGCGCCGGGAACCTTTCGCGGTCAAGATCGACAATTGCTATCTCGCGCCGCGCTACGGACGGGAGATCGAAGATCGACATCTTCTCGCGCTCCTCGAGCAACGCCGCCCGGCCCATGTGCTGGTCGCCATCGGGAGCGGGCCGCAGGAAAAGCTCGCTCATTATATAATAGAGCGGCTTGGGTATCGGCCCGCCGTTCACTGCATTGGCGCCGCGCTCGGTTTTATCACGGGCGACCAAATTGCCATACCCGATTGGGCCGACCGCTTTTATCTTGGCTGGCTCGTGCGGTTTCTCGCGCAGCCGCGCCTCTTCGCCCCGCGCGTTCTCATGGCGCTCAAACTGCCCGCGCTAATTTTTAAGTACCGCGAACGCCTGCCGCTGATGCGGCAAGGAATCGCGCAATCAGTTGATTCTATGTTCGGTGGGTCATAAAATATTTCAGTCATGAGCGCGGCAGAATTTATCGAAGAACTTAAAGCGATGTCCGATGTCGAACGCGAAAAAATCTTTGCCACGCTTTTAGAGAATCCGGAATGGCGGGAAGATCTCATAGACCTGATGACCATTGCGGATAGACGCAATGAGCCGACTCGATCGATCGACGAAGTCTTCAAGGATCTGAATATCGATGCATGAAGTGGCGCATCATTTTTGCGCGCACGGCCGAGAAGGAACTCGCGAGATTTTCAACTGAGACGCAGTCGCGTGTCGGTCCCGCGATTCGGTCGCTGGAAGATAATCCGAGGCCCGCATCTGCCAAGCGCCTGAAAGGCCGGGAGGAATTTCGGCTGAGAGTTGGAGATTATCGAGTGCTGTACACTCTTAAACATGAAAGCCGCGTCTTGACGATCTCGGCAATCGGTCATCGGCGCGAGGTCTATCGCTAATCAATGACAATTCTGGGTCTCAACGCTTATCACGCCGATTCCGCCGCGTGTTTGATTGTCGATGGAAAAGTTGTGGCCGCGGCGGAGGAAGAACGTTTTCGCCGGATCAAGCATTGGGCCGGGCTGCCGACCAACGCGATCGATTACTGTTTGCATGAAGGCCGGTTGCGCTGGAGCGATGTCGATCATATCGCGATCAACCGCCAGCCTAGCGTGAACAATTGGCGGCGCCTGCATTTCGTTCTGACGCATCGACCGCATCCGAAATTGACCGCCAAAAGATAAAGAACATCCGCAGTGCCGCCTCTATCCAAACCGCGCTCGAGCAAAAATACGGCGTGGAATTGAAAGCGACCGTTCATCATGTCGAACATCATCTCGCCCATCTTGCATCCGCATTTTTCGTTTCCGGATTTGAAGAGGCGGCGTGCCGGTTCCGCTGCTGAAGTGCGTTCGCTGTTTTACGTTGTGGAAGATAATTATCCAGCGGCTAGGCCGGAAACCGTGGCATTACGCAACGAAGCAATCGCGGTCGGGAAGCTGGTAAGCGGCCTGATTCGCTCGACAGAAAAGCGCAAGGTTCGCCGGCGGGTTCTCTCCTAACTTCTGTCTTCGAACTTCCATCTCCGAATCCGTGGAACGTCTAACCTATGACGTCGGGCTTGACCTTCTGATGGTGCAGTGGGATAATCCCACCATGACGTTGACGGCCGATGCAAAGAAGCGTGTAGTAATTCCCGGGGCTGCTCCGGGTGACGTATTTGCGTGCGAGCAGAGCGATAATGCCGTAATCCTCCGACGCGTCTATCGGGAGGCGCCGCGGAAAAGGTTGACGAGGGAACAGGCTCTTAAAGCGATCCGAAGTTGGAAATCCCTCCGCGGTGTGAAATGGGAGGAGCTTCGTAAAATGACCCGCGAGCCGTGATTCTGCTCGACACGAATTTGGTGATTGATGCGCAGAACGATACATCGCCTTTCTTTCAGCGTTCAAGAAAACTGATCGGGGAAGCCGTCGCGACTACAGGCGCAGCCGTTAATGCCGTAGCCTTGGCGGAACTCTGTGCCGGAAAGAGCAATATAGCCGATTTGGTGCAAACTGAACTGCGCGGAGCGGGGATTGAACTTTTCGATTTGCCAGCGGCTGCAGCGCCAATATGCGGCCGGGCCTACCGTCGCTATCGCGCTTTCCGCAAAAAATCCGGAGGCGGCGACGCGCCTTTGACCCCGCTGCCTGATTTTTTTATCGGCGCGCACGCCGAGTTGATGGGCTGGAAACTGGCCACGCGTGATCCGGAGCGCTTCCGACTTTATTTTGAGCGCGTGGAGCTTATCGAACCTTAGCCTTT
>DMCG01000002.1:3079-3228 GCA_003445855.1 Spartobacteria bacterium
TGCTGAAATATGCGCTTGCCAGAAGAGTTCCGGGACCGAACCAAGAGATATGCTTCAGCGATCGTTCAGCTTTATGTGCAGTTACCAAGATCGCGTAAGGAAGTAGAGGTCTTGGGACACCAGCTGCTCCGGTCGGGTACATCGGTTGC
>DMCG01000056.1 GCA_003445855.1 Spartobacteria bacterium
GGACAGCGGCAGCTACAACGATTTCGCGGCATCGACAACGTGCTTCGCATCGATGCCGCGTTCTTTCATCACCTCGGCGCCGGGCGCGCTCAAGCCGAATTGATGGAGGCCGATGACCTTTCCATCGAGGCCAACGTATTGATACCAAATCTCCGGCACACCCGCCTCGATGGCGACGCGTTTACGACAAGATTTTGGCAAAACTTCTTCGCGATATTTCACTGATTCACGTGCGAACCGCTCAAAGCACGGCATCGACACGACGCGCGCACCGTCACCGAGTTCTTTCGCGGCGGCGAGCGCATGTTGCAACTCGCTCCCGCACGACATGATGATGAGATCGAGTTTGCCTTTTTCTTTTTTCGCGATGTAACCGCCGCGCGCCACGCCCTCGCGCCGCAGTTTTACATCGACATCGTTCAATATTGGAACCACCTGCCGCGTAAGCGCGATGAGAGTTGGCCCGTCTGTCCGCTGAACAGCGGCGACAAACGCACCCGCCGTTTCTTCGGGATCGGCGGGGCGAATTACGTCGATGTTTGGCATCAAACGAACTGAGCTCACAGTCTCCACCGGTTGATGCGTCGGACCATCCTCGCCAACGCCAATCGAATCGTGCGTGAAAATGTAGATGTTCGGCAGACGAGAAAGCGCACCAAGGCGAATAGAAGCGCGGCAATAATCGGTGAAAACGAGAAACGTTGCGCCCGACGCGCGAAAGATTCCGTGATAGGAAATGCCATTCATGATGGCGCACATGCCGTGCTCGCGAATGCCGAAGTGGATGTTGCGCCCCTTGGGATTGTCCCGCGTGAAATCGCCGCCGTCCTTGATGTAATTCAATGTCGATCCATGCAAATCGGCGCTACCGCTCATGAGCAACGGCATCGCTTGTGCAATCGGTTGTAAGGCCTCACTGCCAGCTTTGCGGGTCGCCAATTTCGATTCTTTCGGAAACTCCAGAATTTTCGATAAAAGATCGACAGGAATATTTCTCTCGATTCCGTCATCAAGCATTTTCGCCAGCTCGGGATTTTTCTCGCGCCATTCGTTGTAAACTTTTTCCCAGCGATCGTAGTCAGCGAGCAATTTCTTTTTATGTTCGGAGAAATAATCGCGCACTTCTTTCGAGACGAAATAATGTTCGTCCGGCAGGCCGAGCCCTTTGCGCGCCGCATCGACATATTTCGCCCCGGCTTCACCGTGCGCCTTCTGCGTGCCGGCAACTTCCGGAACGCCTTTGCCAATCAGGGTGTGCGCGATGATGAACTGCGGTTTTCCGTTGTCGCGCTCTTTTGCGATGTTTAGCGCGTCGAGGAACTGCTGCATGTCCTCGCCATCGATCTCTTGAACATCGAAGCCATAGGCCGCGAACCGTTTTCCTGTGTCCTCGCTCTGCGTCTCCTTCGCCATCGCATCGAGCGTGACCGCGTTGCAATCGTAGATCATGATCAAATTATCGAGACCGAAATGCCCCGCAAACGCACTCGCTTCGGACGCGACGCCTTCCTGCATGCAGCCATCGCCCGCCAGACAAATGACGTGTTGATCGAAGATTCTGTGCTCCGCGGTGTTGAAACGCGCGGCCGCCATTTTTATCGCAACTGCAATACCAACGGCGTTGCCCACGCCTTGCCCGAGCGGACCGGTGGTGCATTCCACCCCCGGCGTTTCAAGAAATTCCGGATGACCCGGCGTTTTGGAGTGCAGTTGCCGGAAACGTTTGATTTCCGACATCGGCAAATCGTATCCGCTCAAATGCAGCCAGGCGTAAAGAAACATGCTGCCGTGACCGGCGGAGAGGACGAAATAATCGCGACCGATCCAGCGCGGTTTGTCGGGATTATGTTTTAGGGCGTAACCGTAAAGCACCGCGCCCATTTCGGCGCAGCCGAGCGGAAGCCCAAGATGACCGGATTGGGACGCTTGCACCGCGTCCATGCACAAGCCGCGCGCTTCATTGGCCGCGCGGGAAAGAATTTCTACGTTCAAACTCATGAACTGGGTTATAATTTAGATAAGGCGTCAAGACGACAAAAAGATTTCGATACAATTCAATCGGAAATCCAATATCGAAAATGGCATGAACCAGCCGGTGCTTCTTCATATCGTCGAGCGACTGGAAAACTTTCTCGGCAAATTGCCGGAGAAAATTCAGAAACCGATCTTGAGCGAGCTGACTCCCTTGAAGGAGCTGTTTTTGCAACAGCGGCCGCCGCGCTTTGTCTTGCTTGGCTCGACCAAAAAATCTGCGCAGGAACTTCTGAATGCAATTTTCGGGCGAGGCGAGCAGGAGCACCCCGCCAACATGTCGATGTACGTTTATCACTGGCAAGATGTAGCCGTCGGTGGCCGCGGCACGATTTCCATTCTCGACGCGCGCGGCGCTTTCGATTCAGCCGCCAAGCAAATTCAAGACGAACTGAAGAGGCAGCCGGCGGACATGATCTTTTTTCTCGATGAGGCCGCCGATAAACGGCGCGCGCGCAAGGTCGAAATTGAAAATCTTATCGCCTGCCTCGATTGGAACGGCGCGGCCCAGGC
>DMCG01000119.1 GCA_003445855.1 Spartobacteria bacterium
CAAACCGCGTTTTAAATCTCGAGATTTCTTTCGCCGGCAGTCATCAAGCGGAGTCCCGTCAGATGTTGACTGGCTTGCGGAACCGGATGTACGCTCAGCCGAATTCCACAAAAGGAGATCTATGAAAAAAGTAATGAGTTTTGCAGCAATGACATTTTTCGCCCTGGCCGCTGTCTCGCTGGCCGCGAGCGAGAAAGACACCATGATCGATAAGGAAAAAGCCGTCTGGCAAACCGTTCAGGACAAAAAATACGACGCGTTTCGAAAAAACCTGGCCGATGATTTCCGGGGCGTTTACCGCGAAGGAATCAATGACACGGACAAAGAGGTTGCCGACGTCAAGAAGGCGGATTTGAAATCCTTCTCATTCAGTGACGTGACTGTTGTCTTCCCCGACAAAGACACCGCGCTTTTGACCTATAAAGTCACCACGCAAGGGACGCAGGATGGCAAGGATGTTTCAGGGACATACAACGCGGCCTCGGTTTGGCACAAGGGCGCTGGAGGTTGGCTCGGTGTTTTTCACACTGAAGTAAAGGCGGAATAGCAGTTTCTCGCCTCCGCAAGCGCGCAAGAAGCGCGCATTGTTGCAAAGGGTTCGGCTGCGTTTATTCAGCGAAAAAACGCTAAAGACGCATGTTGTTCGTTTGTCGCGATGTCGATCTTAATTTGAATGGCGATTGTCAGTAGATGCGGTAATCGATCACTTCCCAGCGATCGTCTTCTTTGGAGAGGATGACACGCTCCGCGGCTGGCGATTTCTTTTCGAAAATGGTCTTAAAAACAACGCTCTCATAATTGCCATCGGGCACGCCCACCAGTTTATTCGTAAACGCGGCGCCGATAAAGGTGCGCGAAACAGTTCGCCCAAACGGTGCGCGACGGCCTTCCATGCGCCGGACGAATTGTTTTTGTGTGCCGGAAATTCGAAAGCGTATCGGTTCGCGCTCAAATGCTTCTTCGTAATCGCCGGCATCGATCAGTTCGAGCCACTTGAGCGCCGCGGAGCGCGCAGCGTTTTCGTCGGCGCGTTTGGCGGCGCGAGAAACCGAATGTGTGGCGCAACCCGCAGTAAAGATCGACAATACGCAGATGAGAATTGCGATGCAGCGCTGCATACGACTGGTTTAGCGAACGCTTAACCGAATCGCAATTTCAAAACTGTAGGCGATGCGTTTGAAACTGACGCTCGCATCGCGGGGGATTCGCGCTATACGGGTTCCATGGCGCAGAGCCAGGATTACACCGACAAGCCTGAGCCGCGCTGGCAAGCACTGCTCGCGATGCTGGCCGTCGGCGGAATTTATCTGGCACTTCCACCGCTGTTGCTCATCGGTCCCAGGTGGTTGCTGCCCGCAGTGATCGCGGTTTTGCTCGCTCCGACAATCGTGACGCATCGCATCGGGCGGCATTCACTGAATCACGCGCTCGGAATCGTGACGAGTGCCGTAATCACTGTTGCTCTCATCGGCTCAGTCGTTTTGTTGATCACGGCGTTACCGTCGCACACGGAAGAGCCGCTACGATTGCTCGGTTCTGGCGCGGCGCTTTGGCTCACTAATGTCCTCGTCTTCGCGCTCTGGTATTGGCGACTTGATGGCGGTGGACCTAACATGCGCGATCGACGCCGGGAATTCGGGAGCCGCAGCTTCGTTTTCCCGCAAATGCAAATCGAGAAAATCGAGCGCGACCGCTTCAGCGTGGAAAGATGGCGCCCCGGTTTTGTCGATTATCTTTTCATTGCTTTCACCCAGAGCTCAACGTTCGGACCGACGGATGCGCCGCTTTTAGCTCGCTGGGCGAAAGTTCTCGCGATGATGCAAATCTTCATCTCCCTGAGCATCGTGGTGCTGCTCATCTCGCGCGCTGTGGGCGTGCTGTAATTCGTGCCGATCAGCTTCGTGCGCGGCGGGTGTTTCTATACCTGATTGGCGCGACCCCGTTCGACGTGGTTTTCTAATTTCTGTTATCCGATGATCTAATCAGTTCGAAGCCTCACGATTAAAAGCAATTTCGGAAATCGGTGTCCGATCGAATTTTGTGCCGCGAAAGACGGAGAGGATCTCGAGCTTGATCCATTCGGTGACCGCACGGTCCCGTAACTCGAAGCGTTGCATTTTCATCTCGTCTTCAAACGTGAGCACCTGCGTTGCGCCGTCGCTCAAGGTCACGCGGAGTGTTTTAACGCGATTGTGCATCCGGTAATGGGCAAGGTCCTCTCCGAATCCGCTGGCAATGGAAACGCTGGTGATCACCACCGGTGCTTTGAAATGGACGCTGATCAATTGGTCCACGCCGTCCTTGTTCGGAGCCCAGGCCGTGGCTGGGTTTCCATCAAAGGCCATGTATGGTCTGTAGCCTTCGCGCTGAGATGAGGCAATTACGTCCTGAATGATGGGGATTGTCGCAGTGGAAAGATTTTCGGCGGCCTTCATTCTGGCAGATGAAGCCGGCGCGGGAGAGGGCGAAACATTAACCGGATTGATTGCAGCCGTGGATGAAGTTGCGGCTGCTATAGGCTCGCCTGGTCTCATTCGGCGAGGCGAAGGCGTGGGAAGAAATGACGAGGCACTCGCGGACGGTTGAATCGTTGGCGTAGGTAAAATCGGAAACACTTTCGGAGAGTTCGCCGCGATGTCGACACTAACCGTGGCCGATGGCGCGGGTGTCGCGGCCAGCGAGATCGCTGGCGAGGGGGAAAAGATCGGCGGGACGCTTGCTGTTGTGCGAGATAGTTGCGTTTCTTTGGAATTGGAGACTGGCCGCGGCCGCAGCGCGAAGTAAAGACCCAGCGCGCACACAACGACAAGAGCAGCAATAACGCCCGCAATCGTCAGCCATGAACGCGAACGTTGAACGGGCATCATAGGCGAGGGAGCGGTTGACAGCGCGGCTTGTTCTCGTTCCGGAGCGCCGCTCGCCTGCCAATTCGTGATGGCCTGGAGTAATTCGCGGAGATGCGGCGCGAGCGGCTTCGATGTCGCATCGAGCCAGTGCGATGAGCTGACGTAAAACTCCAGGTTCCTCGACGGTTGAACCGGATCCACTCGGAATGGAATAATGATCGAGTCTGTGCTCGCCGCGCGCTCGACCTCTCGCACTACCTGGCTCGATTTATTTGAGTCGTCACTCAGAATCAAGACAAAGACCGCACACTCATCAATCGCGTCCACAATGGCAGCGCCATAGTTTTTGCCCGGAGTGACATCGCGCGGAGCGATCCAGCATGAAACGCCATTGGCTTCGAGAAAACGGCACACCTCGTCGCCGATGGCTTTATCTTTCGATGAATGACTGATGAATACCGTCCGTTTCATCAGGGTTCAAACACAGTGACTGTAAGTCTCACCGGGTTTTTATCTACACTCCGCGCGATC
>DMCG01000036.1:0-523 GCA_003445855.1 Spartobacteria bacterium
CCGGATAATGCGACTGAGACGGGGCAGGTTTTCTTGGTTAGTTCGGCTTGTTCGTTGAATTTCGCCTGATCGATTCCGGGCACGTCGGCTTCGGTCGTCAGGTTGATCGACGTGATTTTGAATCCGCCACCGGACGGCTCGAGCTTCACCTCCGCGGTGGTGCTGATCTTCGTAGGCGGATGACCGGCTTTTTCGAGGTTGAGCGAGAGTGCCATGGAAAAGCAACCCGCTTCCGCCGCGCCGATGAGTTCCTCCGGGTTTGTGCCGCTCGCGTTTTCGAATCGCGACGCGAAGGAGTAGGGCCCTTCGAATGCGCCACTCCCCAGTTTCATTTTCCCTTTGCCGCCCTTCAACGTGCCTTCCCAAACAGCCGATCCAGTTCGTGTTGCCATATTAAGTAAAGGCTAAAGGAGAAAGGAGAAATTAGAAAGTCGAATGGAGCGAAACCGGGATGAGCGACATAGAAGGTAAAGCTGCGAGGGTAGCAGCGAGCGAGCGCGGGCAGCGAGGAGGATGACGATGA
>DMCG01000036.1:842-4146 GCA_003445855.1 Spartobacteria bacterium
GACGAAGCCGCCGCCATAGTTTTACTTTTCATTTTAAGACGTAACGGCCGGTCTTCTTCGTTCCAATCCGGCGCACCAAACCAGCCTTGATCAGCGGTCGCAATAAATCGAGCGCACCTTGTTTCGATACGCCGAGCGCGTCCCAGATTTCGCGTGGCGTCAGGGCCTTGTGTTCGCGCAACAGATGGAGGAGTTGCTCCTGTTTCGGGCGAAGCACCAGCTTCGCTTTCCCTCCGTGCGCCGTCAGCCTTTGGATCCGGCTCCAGACTCGCTCCAGCGTCACCCGCAATCCTTCCGCGCTGTATTCGAGCCAGGCGGTGAGATCACCGTCTTCCTGCCGCACGCTTTGCAGGGCAGCATAATAACGCGGCCGATCCTCCCAATAAAATTCGTCGATCGAGAAAATGTGGTGGTTGTCGAAGCCGCGCCGATAAAGTTCCCACAGACTTAGCATCCGGCCAGCCCGTCCGTTGCCGTCCGCAAACGGATGAATCGTTTCAAGCTGATGATGCACGATGGCCGAGCTGAGGATGGGAGAAGTTTTTGCCGCATCCTTGTTCCACCACTCGAGCAGGTCGGACATCATCGGCTTCACATCTTCGGCGCGCGGCGCAATGTAATTTCCCACCTTTACACGGATGGTTCGGTACTCGCCCGCTTTGCCCTGGTCCATCACCTCGCCGGCCATGATGCGATGCAACTTCAACACCTCCGCATGCGTGATGACGCTGCGTTGCGCGTTTTTTTCGACAAAGCGCAGACCGGCGAAGTAATTTGCCACTTCGCGGCGCGCGCGCTGCGCGGTCGCCGGAATCTCGCGGCCTTCTTCGATCGCACGGACCTGTTCCAAGGTCAGTGGATTGCCCTCGATGGCCGTTGAAGAATGTGCATTGCGGATGCGCGTGTCTTTTTGCAATGCCGGAATCCACGGTACTTGCACCGCCGCCGCCAAAATGCGCTCCCGCAACGCCGCGACCTGTTCCACCTTGGAGAGGAGGAGCGGCGTGATCGTATAGATCGGGTGGTAGCTCACGCGGGTTAGTCAAGCGTAAGTCAAGTTTTCAGTCAAGCTGTAAACTTCCCACGGGCAGCGTGCCAGGCCGAAGCCTTCGCCCAAAAGGGTCAAGTATAAGTCAAGTTTTCAGTCTAGTGCCTTTTGCCTCATTCAAACGGTCTATTCGAGGGCCGAAATGCATGCCTTTTCAAACATCGGCATGATTAAATGTATAAAAACGGCCCCGAAAATATGCATTTCGATCGGGCAATGTATGCGTTGCATGTATTTGTTCCAGGCCACCGCTTCGCTGAATTGCAACGTTGCAATTCTAATTAGAAACCGGCTCAGCCGGCGACCTCGCGAAGCAGCTTGAGAATGTCCTGCTCCACCGTCTTGATATCGGACTCGATCTCTTCGAGCGGGCGGGGCGGCTGATATTTATAGAAATAGCGGTTGAAATTGATCTCGTAACCGACTTTGCCAATCTCGCCGTCTTTGTGGTCGCGGACCGATTCATTGATCCAGGCGTCCGGAACATAAGGGCGCACTTCGCGGTCAAAATAATCCTGGATCGATTCGCCAAGCGGAACGTTTTCGGTGTCGCGCAATTCAGGATCGGATTCGGGATTTCCTTCCGAGTCGCGACAGATTTCCGCGGATTCGTCCCGTTCCGAAAGCGCGTTGAGAATTGCCTTTTTCAGCGCCGCCGAAAGCCGCAGGCCGCTTTTCTTTGAAGCCTCTTCCTGATCGCCAGCGCCGCGAACGCTGTTTCATCCGCGAGTCGCCCGATTCGTACCGGCGTTGCTTGGAAGTTCAGCTGCAGCGGACGCTCGACAGTGACCTTGCGAAAGCCGAAATGCGTCGTCGGAAATATTTTGATGAACTCGCTCTCCTGAAAATCGCGGAGAAGATCGACAATTTCTCTCGCCTTGTCCGTGGGGATTTCGCGCCGTTTATTGCCGAGGCTGCGCCGCATTTGTGTCCAAAATGTCGTGGCACTGATTAGTTGAACTTTTTTACGCCGTCCCGCCGCTTTGCGATTTGTCAGCACCCAAACATAGGTTGCGATGCCGGTATTGTAGAAAAGCTGTTCGGGCAACGCGATCAACGCTTCGAGCCAGTCGTTCTCAAGAATCCAACGCCGAATCTCACTTTCGCCACCGCCAGCATCACCCGTGAACAGCGGTGAGCCATTCATGATGATCGCGACGCGGCTTCCGCCGTCCTCCGGCTTGCGCATGTGCGCGAGCATGTGTTGCAAGAAAAGGAACTGTCCATCGCTGATCCGTGGCAAGCCTGCGCTAAAACGCCCAGCTGCCCCCCGCGCATACTCTTCTTTCACCGCGGCTTCGTCACGCTTCCAATCTTTTCCGTAAGGAGGATTCGCGATCAGATAATCAAACGAACGCTCAGCATGCCGGTCATTAGAAAGCGTGCTGCCGAAGAGAATGTTCTCCGCGTCGCGTCCATCACTGCTCTTCATGAAGAGATCCGACTTCGACACAGCAAAAGTCGATGGATTTACCTCTTGACCGAACAGGTGAACTTCGGCGCTTGGGTTAATACCGCCACGATCCGGCGAACCGATGATCTGGTCTTTGCTAATCGTGAGCATTCCTCCCGATCCGCAGCACGGATCGTAAATCGTCAGCACGACGCCAGGCTTTGCGATGCGCTTCTCGTCGCATGCGAGCAACAGCTCCGCCATGAGATGAACTACGTCGCGAGGTGTGAAGTGCTCGCCCGGATTCTCGTTCAGCGCTTCGTTGAATTTGCGGATCAGCTCTTCGAAAATCGTGCCCATCATCGGATTGCTGACGCGGTCTGGATGAAGATCGACATTCTTGAATCGCTCGAGCACCTGAAAGAGCAGACCGGCTTCGCTCAGCTTCGGCGGATCAGAAGTCGGAGGGCAGAAGTCAGAAGTCAGAGGGCAGAGGCCAGAGCAATCGCTTCGATTTGAGGAATCAAGTTAGCCCGAAGCGCAGCATGAGTTGTTGGCGGATTTCGGTCTGAACGTCGGGCTGCAAACGGCTGAGCAGTTTTTCGCGGGGCTCGCGGTCCATCGCGGCTAATTCGGCCAGGAATTTGTCGCGTGTTTTCTTTTTTTCGTAGCGACTCCAGCCGATCCCAGCGGCGAGAACAGCGCTGACCGCCCAAACGGTGATTGTAGTCCAAGAGATCATTACGACATTAACAAAAGCTGAAACGCGGAAACTCTGAAAGCATCTCAAAGTAGAAGGAGAAAGAAAGTAAGCAGCCTCCTTCGTCCCGCAGTCGCGGGACTACGGCGTGCCAAGGAAGTCA
>DMCG01000233.1:0-1718 GCA_003445855.1 Spartobacteria bacterium
ATGCGCGACCATTTGCTTCTGTAGGGGAAGCCGCTGGCTTCCCGTGGGACGGTAACGCCATCCCGTAGAAATCAAATTCTTTCCTGGCTTCCTGGATTCCTGATTCGTTTTCTGTTTCTTATTCAACATGTCGATCTTGCCAAAAGGTTCGGGCAAATCGCACCAAACTTCCGCGCTCATCGCGGGATTCGCGGCGTTCACTACCTGGGGGCTGATTCCGATCTACTGGAAGCAACTCCAATCCGTTCCCGCCACCGAGATTCTCGCCAACCGGTTCGTCTGGACGATTCTGTTTTTGATCTGCCTGCTCACCTGGCAACGCCGCTGGACTGAGGTGAAAGCAAATCTTAAATCGCGGCACGCTATCCTTTATTGCCTGGCCAGCGGCTTCGCCATCTCGGGCAACTGGTTGCTGTTCATCTGGGCGGTAAACGCAGGCCGCGTCATTGAAACCAGTCTCGGTTATTTCATGACGCCGCTGGTGAACGTTCTCCTCGGCGCGCTCTTTCTACGCGAACGCCTTACCCGTTTGCAACTCACCTCCGTTTTGCTCGCCACCCTTGGAGTTTTATATCTCACCTTCGGCTATGGACGCTTTCCGTGGGTCGCGATCTGCTTGTGCACCACATTTGGATTTTACGGATTGCTCCGCAAGAAATCGGGCACGGCGCCGATTCCGGGACTCTTTTTCGAGACCGCATTACTCGCGCCGCTCGCCATCGCATACCTCATCTACCTGGAAACGACTGGCACACTCGCCTTCGGTCGCGCCGGTTGGTGGATGTCGATCTTATTGATCAGCACCGGCGTTGTCACCGCCGTGCCGCTTCTCTGGTTCGGATACGCTGCGCGTCATCTGCGGCTGACCACGCTTGGCTTCCTCCAATATCTGTCGCCGACCGGATCATTTTTTCTCGGCGTTTTTCTTTATCACGAACCGTTCACGCGAGATCATCTCATCACCTTCAGTTTGATCTGGATCGCCATCGGTATCTTCACTTGGGAAGCGATCACGCGCTGGCGCTCCAGTCGCGTGCGACGAGCTTTCGAAGAAGCCGTCTGCGAGACGCCGGTCTGATGCCGGTAGGGCGACGCTCCGCGGAGCCGTGATTTGAGTTCGTCGGCTCGACAGAGTCTCGCCCTACCATTCCATTGAAAGGCGCTGTTGTTGCTCTAACTTGCCACGATCGATAATGAAAAAGGACGACTTCGACTACGCGATTGAGAACACGCAGGTGATTCTCGCGCCCGAACAACAGATCGCCACCTTCGGAACCACCAGCTTCAATTTCTATCTCATCTCCGAGTTGATGGACCGCGTCGATCAGGTCCGGGTGCGCAACGGAAAGATCCACGCCGAACGTCCGCAGATTCTAACGCCCGAACATTACACTAAGCTTTTGCTCGAAGGCTTCGGCGAGAAAGCGCAGCGTTATGTCGATCAACTGCGCGAAAATCTGCGCAACATCGCGGTCTTACGTTACGGCTTTCAATTCCGCAAAACCGACGTGACCGAAGAAACGCTGCGCGACTCCCTCGGTTCCGTCATCAACCGAACCAGACGCCGCGTCGAAGACGCGAACGAACCGCTGAGCGCCGTCATCCAAGGCGTGGACGACGCCTGGGAAGTTTGCCTGCTCAAGTTCACCATCGACATGATCGAACGCTCCTCCGGCGGCAACATCGGCGACTTTCGCAAGCGCGGATTGATTTGAATG
>DMCG01000233.1:2046-3195 GCA_003445855.1 Spartobacteria bacterium
GGTCGCCAAAACAAGTGGCGTTGAGAACACTGGAATTGCTCTGCTTCGTCGGTGCTCTTCTGATTACGTACCAGAGAGCGGCAATTGGTTAACGAGGGAGGTAAGCGCGGTTACTACTTCCGATATCGTCGCATCAGTTTGAAGAAACGGAGCGTGTCGCTGTAACAACATTCTAATGTCTGAAGAAAAGGTCAGCGACGTTCAGGCAAGCTACGACATCGTGGCAGACGAATTCGTCACCCGCATCTACGGCGAGTTGCAGCATAAGCCGCTGGATCGACAATTACTGGATTGATTCGCCGCGACTGTGCGAGACGCCGGTCTCGTCTGTGACATCGGCACCGGGCCCGGACAGGTGGCTCGTTATTTGCACGAGCGCGGCGCCAAAGTTTGCGGAATCGATTTGGCGCCGGAGATGATCGAACGCGCGCGCCGATTAAATCCTGGCATCGAATTTCGACAGGGAAACATGTTCGCGTTGGAAATCGCGGACGAAACTTTCGCCGGTATCACAGCCTTTTACGCGCTGGTCAACATTCCGCGAGTTGATATCGTGCGGGCGTTGCGCGAGCTGCGGCGAGTTCTTAAACCGGGAGGATTGTTCTTCTTGGCGTTCCACATCGGCGATCATGTTCTGCATCGAGATGAATGGTGGGGTTGCAAAGTATCGCTGGATTTTTATTTCTTTCGCCCGGATGAGATGGCGGGTTACCTGAAGTCGGCAGGATTCGAGATCGAGGAAATCATCGAGCGCGATCCCTACCCCGAGATTGAGCAGCCGAACCGGCGCGCTTACATTTTCGCCCGCAAGCCTGCGCAATGATGCATCTCGATCTTTCGGCAACGTTGAACCTGGTTTCGACTTTGGCCATTGTCGGCGCTCTCATTTTCACCGGGTTGCAAGTGCGGGCGGCCAATCTGGCGCGGCGCGATCAAGCCGCGGTCACACTCATTCAAACCGCGCAAAGCGAAAGCTGGACTCGTGCTCTCGATCTGATCGGCAAGCTGCCGGAAAATGCGCAAGCTGCGGATGTTGAGCGAGTGGGCCCAGAATTGGAGCGGGCAATCTGGGACATGGGCGTGAGACTGGAAACCATCGGTTACATGGTTTTCCGGCGTAATGTGACTCTCGAGACAGTGGATGACTTG
>DMCG01000085.1:0-4323 GCA_003445855.1 Spartobacteria bacterium
TCTGTTATCTGTTATCTGTTATCGATTCGAAGTTCTGACCATTAACCAAGAACCGATAACCTTCGGCTTCTACCGTTCCATGCTGAGAACGACGCGGAAGCGCGCTTTGCCGCTCATCATCCGTTCGTAGGCCTCGGTCACTCGCTCCAGCGGAAAGATTTCATTCATCGACTGCACGCCGGCAAGCGCACTGAACCTGAGCGTATCCTGCGAATCGATCGACGTGCCGGAATACCAGCCCTTCACTGAACGGCGACCGCCAATGAGCAGAATCGGATCGACGGAGATTGGACCGGCTGCACCGATCACCATGAGCACACCGTTGGCGGCCAGACCGCCAAGCACCGCCGTCATGGCGTCGGCGTTAGTGACTGTGGCTATGATGACTTTGGCGCCGCCCAACTTGGCGAGTTCCGCCGCCGGATTTTTCTCCTGACTGTCGATGTAATGGATCGCTCCCAACTTTTTCGCCAGCGGTCCCTTGTCCTTGCCGCGCGCGATCGCCACCGTTTTGAACCCCATCTTGGCGGCGAACTGAACGCCGAGGTGACCGAGTCCACCGATCCCGAGCACAGCGACGACATCGCCGGATCGCGCGCCGCTGTTCCGAAGCGCGTTGAACGTCGTAATGCCGGCGCACATGAGCGGCGCGCTTTCGACCGAAGACAAATCTTCCGGCACCAGCGCCAACGCTTCGGAGGGAGCGATCATGTAGTCGGCGTAACCGCCATCGAACGAAATCCCGGTAGTTAACAAAGCTACCTGGCAGGCGAAGAAATCGCCGCGCCGGCACGAATCGCAGTGTCCGCAATGTCCAGCGTGCCAGCCGACGCCAACTCGTTGCCCGGTCGTCCATTCGTCAACGCCTGACCCGACTGCGTCGATGAGTCCGATAACCTCATGTCCGGGAACTCGCGGGTATTGAATACTTGGCCAGGTCCCATCTTTGACCAACGAGTCGCTATGACAAATGCCGCACGCCTGAACCTTGATTCGTACCCATCCGGCCTGCGGTTCGGGAATTTCCCGTTCGACAATTTCAAATGGCCCCTTCGGCTTAGGGACCTGCACCGCGCGCATTTTCTTCGCCATAACGTTTTCATCGCCCTCTTCCTCAAAAACACAAGCCTCGCGCTAAGGCCTCATCGTGATAATTTCGGCACATGGATAAAAAGACACCTTTGCCGAACATGCTCGTCCAATCTGGCCAGGGCCGCGTCGTGCGCGCGTTCGGCGATGAAGCGATTTTCCATCTCGAAGCCCAACACACCGGCGGAACCTTGACAATGTGGACGAACATCACGCAGCCCGGAGGCAGTCCGCCGCCGCACTATCACGTGAACGAAGACGAGTGGTGGATCGTGCAGGAAGGCCGCGTAAGTTTTTTGCTCGATGGCAAATGGCAAGAGGTGCCCCTGGGTGCGGTTGTTTTTTCTCCGCGCGGTTGTGTCCACACGTTTAAGAACATTGGCGACAAACCTTCCCGCGTGCTCATTCAAACCTCGCCCTCAGGTTTTGAAAAATTCTTCACCCGTTGCGCCGAGGAATTCTGTAAACCCGGCGGGCCAAACATGGAACGTATCGTTCAGATCAGCGCCGAACACGGCATTCATTACGTGTAACTCTAGTTCGCAGGCGGCCTATTTTTGACTTCTGACTTCTGCTTGCCGCGCCGTCTTGTCACGCCGAAGCACGCGTAGGCGGAAGCTTTTAGCGAAAGCGAGACCTCTGAAATGAAGACAGTTCAATTGCCCGATGGCGAACGTGTTCCGGCGCTGGGTCAAGGCACCTGGCGCATGGGCGAGAACGCGAACGCACGCGCGGATGAGGTTGCGGCGTTGCGCCTGGGCATCGATCTCGGCATGACCTTGATCGATACCGCGGAAATGTACGGTGAAGGCGGCGCGGAAAAAGTGGTGGCGGACGCGATCGAGGGTCAACGCGATCGCGTTTTCGTCGTCACGAAAGTGTATCCGCACAACTCCTCGCGCACGGAATTGCCGAAAGCATGCGAGCGCAGTCTCAAACGTCTCCGTATCGATGCGATTGACCTTTATTTATTGCACTGGCGTGGCAACACGCCGATCGCCGAAACGGTGGAAACATTCGAGCAACTTCGATCCGCCGGAAAAATTCGGCGCTGGGGCGTTTCAAATTTCGATCTCGAAGATATGAAAGAATTGCTCGCGACCCGAAACGGTGCTGCCTGCGCCGCCAATCAAGTCGTCTACAATCTTCAGCACCGCCAAATCGAATTCGATCTGTTACCGCTTGTCACTGGTCACTCGCCACTTGTCCCTTCCCTTATGGCCTATTCTCCCGTCGGCCACGGCAGAGGCCTGCTCGACAACGCGACGCTCAAGAAAATTGCGAAACGCCACGACGCGACCCCAGCACAGATCGCACTCGCCTGGGTGCTGCGGCAGCCCGGCGTCATCGCCATCCCGAAAGCGAGTAACAAAGCTCACGTCCGCGAGAACGCTCAGTCGCTCGAGATTCAGTTAACGGAGCAAGACTTCGCGGACATCGACCGGGTATTCCCGCCGCCTCAATCAAAACAGTCACTGCCGATGTTGTGACGCGCCGCGCAAGATCGACATCCTCGCCAGCGTTGGAGCGCGGCGCAGATTCTACTTGGCACCTGTATCAGAAATGATACAGTCATGCAGGTGCCCCGACTATTGCCCGCGGTTTTCTTTCGAACGGAAACCGGGCGCGAGCCGGTGCGCGAATGGTTGCAAGATTTACCGAAAGGAGAGCGAAAAATTATCGGCGTGGATATCATGACTGTGCAATTTCGTTGGCCACTTGGCATGCCACTGGTCCGCAATATTGGATCCGGCATATACGAAATCCGGAGCAGGTTGCCGACGCGAATTGCTCGAACATTATTTTTCGTGCACGAAGGCGAAATCATCCTTCTGCACGGCTTCATCAAGAAAACCAAGAAAACTCCAAACGAAGACAGAGCTTTGGCTCTGCAACGAAAAAATGCCTACATCAAAAGCAGCTAAACGTAAGAACAAGCATCGCGGCAGCAGCTTCGAAAACTTTCTTAAGAAGGAAGGACTGCACGAGGAAGTGCATGCAGCCGCACTCAAGCGCGCTGTCGCCTTGAAGCTAAACGACTTGATGCAAAAAAAGCGGGTGAACAAAAGCGCCATGGCTGTGCAGATGCGCACGTCGCGGTCTGCGATCCATCGGTTGCTCGACCCGGAAAACACATCGGTCACGCTCGCGACGCTCAACCGCGCCGCGAGATCGCTCGGGCGAAAGGTCAAGATCGAGTTGGTACCGGCTTAAGATCAGACGGTAGGCTGCGAAGCCTCACGCCAGCCGGCATCGTAAGCGGCTTACGATGAGTAAATTCCGGCGGGGGCAGTATAAACTTACCGGTATTGATAAAGAGTGTATATACACGCATAATTGCTTTACGCGCTCGGCTTTGGTTGCATTTGGGGCGTAAAGAGCTCGCGGCGAACATCTGACATCTGAGTAATGCTACGGCAACCCAGGTTTTGGTTCATCGCCGCATCACCGGACGATCATCCGGCAGCGGTGACTCGCTCCCATTCATCGGCCGGCTTTTCAAATGGTTCCCGTTCCTGCGCGCCTTGCCCGCGCGCCTCATCGGTCTCGGCCCGCGCCCCGAGCACGTTCATACGCCGGACAATTGGACGTTGAATACGGCGTGCTGGGGAGCAGCGGAACTAACGGCCGAAACGCGGAAAGCGTCCGCTCGAATTCTCGTAAGACGCACCCACGTTGATCTGAAATTTATCATTCCCCACCTCGCCGAGAATATATCCCGCCTCAACCTCGCGACCGAATTTGCCGGTGGATCTCCCGTACAAAAAGCCCACTTCCCCGCCGGCATAATCAAAAAGATTCGACCGCCGCACAGTCGCGATCTCTTTGGATGAATCCTCGGCCAGCCCCGCTGAGGCGGGGGCTCTGTGTGGTCTTGCCGTCGTGCTCGCCATGCTTAAGGCCGGAAGAAAATCAGACTGCGTCGGTTCTATCCAGCTGAATGCGCTCGGAAAAGAGAAAGATTCTCCATCCGCGAGCATCAGCGAAGGAAGACGAAGGGACTTATCATTCAGCGCACTGAAGATATCCGGGCGACCTATCTGCTGCGCGAACAAGGGAAGGCAAAGACTAAGAAATCCCGCAACGGCAGAAAGTGCGCGCGTGGTCATGAGAGAATTCTCAGCCAAAACGTCGCGAGCGCGAGCGAAATCTTACGGCGCTGGGCCTCAAGCTCGCTGAGCCAAAGCTTCGATCGTTTTCCAGTCAGCCGGCGTGAGCTGGAGTTTCGCGGAG
>DMCG01000085.1:4594-4799 GCA_003445855.1 Spartobacteria bacterium
GCGAGCGCCAGTTGCACGACGCTGGCGCCATGGCGTTTCGCCTCGGCTTCGAGCGGGTTATCCGGCTTGGTCAATGAACTGCTGCCTCCGCCGATTGGAAACCACGGGATAAATCCGAGATTTTCTTTCTCGCAAAAGGCGAGCGTCTCTTCCGATTTGCGGTAGGCGATGTTGTATTCGTTTTGGACGCTGACGATCGGAAGAA
>DMCG01000206.1:0-313 GCA_003445855.1 Spartobacteria bacterium
TAGATCGTCGGCAGCGTCAGATGTGTATAAGAGACAGAGACAATGGATGACTTGATCGGCGGGGTCACGCTGATGTTTTGGTCGCGCACGAAGAATTGGTGTGAACGCGACCGCATGCAAACTGGCAATCCGAAATCTTTCGAGTGGTGCGAATGGCTGGCGAATCGAATTGCAGAGCGGCGCGCTCAAGTGGGTCATAAACCCGCGCACGAGCGGTACGCACACTGGCGAGAATAGCCCGCGAGATTGTCGATCTTAGGTAGAAATCCGCGCTGCCATCTCTCGTTCGGAATTGTAGGGCAAGCGCATCGCT
>DMCG01000206.1:505-2633 GCA_003445855.1 Spartobacteria bacterium
TCGATCTTGTTCGGGCCCGGCGGCGAAACCGGAGCCGAGGCGCCCGCTTCCACGCGCAATCGCTAGAGCAGATTGTAGGGCAAGCGCATCGCTTGCCATCTAAAAAGGCAGGCGGAGCGCGTGCCCTACAAGAACTTTCGGCTTTCGCCATCCCGCGGGTCTTGTCATCCTCCGCGGTTCGGACTGCCGCGCTTTGAAAAATTATCTCCAGCTCAATCTCAGCCTGCTCTACTGGGTCTTTGTCGCGCCCTTTAAGGGCCAATTCCCCAAGCTGTCGCCGATCTTCCGGCAGATGGTGTTTATCGGTGTGCGCGCCGCGCCGATGGTTGCGCTGACCGCGTTCAGTGTGGGCGTGACTCTGGCTATGCAGGCTGCGCATTCGCTGCAACAGCTCGGCGCGGAGATTTACGTACCCGATCTGGTGATGGTGACGCTCCTGCGCGAGATGGGTCCGGTTCTAATCGCGGTAATTGTGATCGGACGGAGCGGTTCCGCGGTCGCGGCGGAGATTGGAACAATGAAAGTCTCGGAAGAGATCGAGGCGCTGGAAGTCATGGCCATCAATCCGATCCAGTATCTAGTCGTGCCGCGCTTTCTCGCCATGATGGTGATGTTGCCTGCGCTCACCATTTTAGGGGATTACATCGGTGTATTTGGCGGCTGGGCCGTTTGCCGCCTCGCCCTCGATTTCAACACGGCCGGTTTCATCATGCGCGCGCTGGAGAGTGCGGACGCATGGGATTTATATTCGGGTGTGATCAAGAGCGTGATTTTCGCGTGGATCATCATCACGATCGCGTGCAACGCCGGTTTGCACGTGGAAGGCGGCGCGGAAGGCGTGGGTCAGGCGACGACGGGCTCGGTCGTGCAAGCTTTGCTGGCGATGTTGGTCATGAACGCAGTGCTAACGGGAATTTTCTTCTTCGCGACATGAACACTGAAACGGAACCCGTGATTGAAGTTATCGATCTTGTCCGAAAATTCGGTGATCGCGCCGTGATCAACGATATCTCGTTAAATATCCATCGCGGTGAAACCCTGGTCATCATGGGAGGAAGCGGTTGCGGCAAGAGCACGTTACTGCGCCACATCATCGGCTCGATGAAGCCGACCTCCGGTTCGGTGAAGATTTTTGGCGAAGAAATTACAACGATGAACGAACGCGAGATCGCGCGCGTCCGCTGTCGATTCGGAATGCTGTTTCAATCGGGCGCGCTGCTCGCTTCACTGACGGTCGGCGAGAATGTGGCGCTGCCACTTTTGCAGCACACCGACCTGTCGCCGGATGAGATCGAAGAGATCGTGGAGCAAAAACTTCAAATGGTCGGGCTGAGTGGATTTGAAAATCTCAAACCGGCGGAGATCAGCGGTGGAATGAAAAAGCGAGTCGGTCTGGCGCGCGCGCTCGCTCTCGATCCAGAATTGCTCTTCAGCGACGAGCCAACTTCCGGACTCGATCCGATCATGACCGCGGTAGTCGATCAATTAACGCTCAAACTGACTCACGGGAGCCACATGACCGCGGTCGTTGTCACGCACGACATGACGAGCGCATTTCGTATCGCCACACGGATGATTATGCTCGGACACGGCGATATTATCGCGCAAGGTACGCCGAACGAAATCCGCACGAGTCCCAACCCTGAAGTGCAACAATTTATCAACGGCGAACCTGACGGTCCGATACCATTGAATCTCTCGCAAGACGAGCACGAGCATCATCAGCACGTGAAGCCGCGGCCCTTCGTCGCCGCGCGCGGCAGATTCCATCACAAGACGTAATGAAACGAAACCTCTCCGATTATATCGTCGCCATTTCGGTCATCGTCTGCAGCATTGTCCTGCTCGGCGCACTGACCATCGCGCTTTCCGGTTACCGGTTGAAAAAACCGAAGCGCACAATGCAGATCAACTACGAGGACGTCACCGGCATCAAGGTGCATTCCGAAGTGCGCTATGCCGGCGCGCCCGCCGGACGCGTCATCGCGATGCGTCACTTGAATGCGGCCGAGCGCGCATCATCGACAAACAAAAAAGATGCGGTGCGGATAACAATCAGCCTCGATGAAAACATTCCGGCGTTGCCTGTCGATGTTACGGCCACGCTCAGCTCCGACACATTGCTGGC
>DMCG01000020.1:0-308 GCA_003445855.1 Spartobacteria bacterium
GGGTCCGTCTCGGGGGCTCGGAGATGTGTATAAGAGACAGAAACCATATTTCCTTCGTCGTCAGCGACACACATGTAAATCGTGTCGCCGTCGTCCAACACGTTGCGACCGGCCTTTGCCGTAACATAGGCATCCTGCCTGTCGCTCGACCGGACAATCTGCCCGGATCCTTCAAAAGGAAGCAGACTGGAAGTCTGCGTTACGGCCGGGTTTCCTGGATCGACCTTTTTCGCCGCGTGATTTGGATCGATTAACTTGCGCCGTTCGGCCGCGTAACTTTTCGAAAGTAGACTGGCGAGCGGAATTTT
>DMCG01000020.1:621-2691 GCA_003445855.1 Spartobacteria bacterium
TGCAGCGTGGCGATGCCCTGGCCGTTCGGCGGCAATTCGAACACGTCGTAGCCGCGATAATTGGTCGAGACCGGTTCGACCCATGTCGATGTATGCTTTTCGAAATCGGCTTTACGCAAAAAACCGCCGTTCTCGCGCATGAACATGTCGATCTTGTCCGCGATCTCGCCGCGATAAAAAGCGTCGCGGCCTTTCTCGCCGATCAAGCGCAGAGTTTTCGCGAGCGCCGGATTTTTGAAAACGTCGCCTTTGGCCGGCGTGCGGCCTTTGCCGTCGAGCGTGTAAGTTTCGAGAAACGCGCCCGGCAAACCTTTGTAAATGCGCGGACCGAACGCCCAATAGTACGCGATCAGCTCCGTGACCGGAAAACCTTCCTCGGCATAACGAATCGCCGGCGCGAGATCGTCACCGAGTTTGAGTTTGCCAAACTTTTTGTGCAGTTCAGCCCATGCATCAACAGTTCCGGGCACGCTGATCGGCAACATCCCGGTCGGCGGAATCGTCTCGCGCTTCAACTTCGCGAGCTCGGATTTCATCTGCTCGTAGCTCAGTCCGAGCGGCGAGCGACCACTGCCGTTGATGCCGTAGAGTTTATTTTCTTTTGCGCTATAAACGATCGCGAAGAGATCACCGCCGATCCCGTTCGAGACCGGCTCCATCAAACCAAGCGTCGCGTTTGTGGCGATGGCGGCATCGACCGCGCTCCCGCCGCGTTTCAAGATATCGAGTCCCACTTGCGTCGCCGCCGGCACGCTCGTGCAAACCATCCCGTGCCGTGCGAGCACTTCCGAGCGCGTCGCGAAATTTTTTCCGGTGATGCGATCGATCTGGGCCAACGACACGTTCGCGGCGCAGCAGGCAATTAGGAAAACAGCAACAAAGGGAGTCGGCCTATGCATGACGGCACGTTAGCATCACGTGTCATTCCGAGCGAAGCGAGGAACCTCACATCCGGAGCTTGTGCTCACGCTTAACAGATGAATGCGCCAGCAGCTTGTGTGAGGTCCCTCGTCGTCTGCGCGACTCGGGATGACAGGGTAAAATGGTGCCAATTTGGATCGACAATTCCTAACGATTGTCAGTACAAAAGGCGGCATGAACTGGAAAAAATTCTTCTTCGCATTCATTGCCGCGTTCGTTTTTGTCTTCATCTACGAATTCATCTTCCATGGCAAAATCATGCATAGCAGCTACACGGAAACTTCGACGCTGTGGCGCTCGGAAGCGGACTTTAACAGTCACTTCCCGCTGCTCGTGCTCGGTCAGCTCGTGTTCGTTTTCTTTTTTACGATGATTTTTGTGCGTGGCTTCGGCAGCGGCGGCGGCACGGGCGGTGGAACTCGGTTTGGAATCCTTATCGGCTTGCTCGGCGTCGGCGCGCATCTGATTCAGTACGCGGTGCAACCGTTGACGACGACGATTCTCATCGCGTGGTGCGTCGGTGGAATCATCGAATTTGCCATCGCGGGCGCGATCGTTGGCGCAATTTATAAACCGGGCACTTTGAGTACGTCGCCAATGAGTTGATTGCCGCGCGCCATCGCCGGCAACTTTGTCGCGAACAAAACCATTTTGCCGAATTAAAATCGGCTACCGCACGGTTCAGCCGAGGGAAATTGCTTCCAACGCGGCTGACCGCTGCACTATCATCGGCTGGAGCTGCGCATGGCCGAGACGGTTGAAAAACTAACGACGGGCGAACCGCTGAGCATCGATCAGCTCATCGAGTATCTGCCGGCGCTCAAAGAAATTCCGCGCGCCCAGCTCGACAACTGGGCGAAGGGCGCGGCTGTTCTCCATCGTTTTCGGAAGGGGGAGATCGTTTGCGAAGAAGGCCAATTCGGTTCGACGGCGTATTACATCGTCTCCGGGACGGTTGATATTTTCATCCACAATCCGCTCGCGCATCTGCGCACCCGCCCCGCCTTCGGGTTTTTCGGGCGCAGCTTTTCGCGGATGAAAAGTTTCCTGGCCGACGACGCGGGCGATCGCCGCGCGGAGGCGCATCAACGGCAATTCATCGGCATTGATGCGAATGTCGATCTTCCGATAAACCGGCCGCTGGCGCAG
>DMCG01000020.1:3028-6716 GCA_003445855.1 Spartobacteria bacterium
GCCACGGTGCAGGCGCGGGAGCCGTGCGTGATGGTCGAGATGTTGCGCGTCATTCTCGACATGCTGGTCGGAAATCGACAGCCGTCAGAAGCGACCAAGGCGACCTCGAAAGTGAAGATGCCCACCTTCAAGGGCACCTCGTTCAAAACCGAGCTGGAAAATAAATATCGCGAACGATCGCTTAACAATCACCTGCGTAGTGTCCCGCTCTTCGCCACGGTGAACGAAGAATTTCTCCAGCACCTGAAAGAGAACGTGGAGTTGGTCTCCTACAATCAAAGCCAGATCATCTGCAAGGAAGGCGAAGACGCGGACGCATTTTACCTGATTCGCTCCGGCATGGTGCGCGTGTCGCAGTCGATGCCCGGTGGCGAAATCGTGCGCACTTATCTGAGCCGCGGCGATTACTTCGGTGAGATCGGACTGCTGCGTGCGATCAAGCGCACCGCCACGTGTTCCGCGCTCGACGCTGTCGATGTTGTGAAAATTCCCGCGAGCGAGTTCAATCTCATGCTCGAAAAATTTCCCGATGTGCGCGCGCAGCTCGAACCTGTTGCCGCCGCGCGGACCGCGGCCGACCAACAGCGCGCGATTCCCACCGGTCTGCGGCTCGATGATTTTTTGAATCAGGGGTTGTTCGAAGCGCAGAATCTTCTCCTCATCGATCTCGACAATTGCACGCGCTGCGACGCCTGCGTGCGCGCGTGTGCAAACGCTCACGACGGCGTCTCACGACTGCTGCGCGATGGTTTGCGTTACGATCATTTTCTTGTCGCCACTGCTTGTCGATCTTGTCGTGATCCACTTTGCATGACGCAATGCCCGGTCGGTTCGATTCGCCGGAAAGAAAATCTCGAAATCATCATCGAGGACTGGTGCATCGGCTGCGGCAAATGCGCCGAGCTTTGCCCGTACGGCAACATCAACATGCATCCGCTCGAGGTGATCAAAGAGGTCAAAACCGAGATCAAGTCGGACCGGGAAGGGGTGCCGCCGAAAGTGAAGATCGAGAAGAAAAAAACCACCGCTTACAAAGCGAACACCTGCGATCTCTGCACGCAGTTATCCACGCCGAGCTGCGTTTATGCCTGCCCGCATGACGCGGCCAAGCGTGTCGACCCACAACGCTTTTTTGCGGACGACGCGCTTGTCATGCAGGACGAACTGCTGCCGGGCGGTTGGTCGCCGGCGCGGCATTACCGGGCGCACCACACGCATTAAATTTCGTCATGCGCATTTTTAATCGCGCGCACGTTCCGTGGTTCATTTTCGTTCTGCTCGCGACAGTGGCGGCCGTCATTCTTTACGCCGCGAACTTCGCTCCTGACCGGTTGCCGCTAGGAATTCATGTCCCCGCGGCGTTCATTCAAAAACCTTCCGAACATCGCAGCGTGGGCGGAACACCGCTCGGTTTGATCTACGGCGCCATCTCGTTGGCGATCTTTGTTTTTGCCGCGCTGCTCGGCGTCCGCAAAAAAGTGGTGCTCTGGCGCATCGGCAATGTGCAACGCTGGTTGCGCGCGCACATCTGGCTGACGCTGCTCACTATTCCGCTGGTGATTTTGCACAGCGGATTTCGCTTTGGTGGACCGATGACCACCCTGCTGGTCGTGCTTTACGCCATTGTCATGGTCAGCGGGATTTACGGACTCGCGCTCCAACATCAGATGCCGCGCATTATGAAAGAGCGTTTGCCGGCGGAAACCGTTTACGAACAAATCCCCCACATTCGCGCGCAACTTTACGCCGCGGCGACTAAAATGCGCGACTCGTTCAAGCCGGCGCCGTCCGCAAAAACCGATGCCGGTGCGCCTGCGCCGAGCGCCGCCAAAGCCGTTACGTCCGGATCGACACCGATGGCTTCAACCAGCGCTGACTTGAGCACGCCGACCGCGCGCGCCAAGACCGTGGTTGGATCGACAATCACCGCCGCGACTGTAGGCACGCCCGCCACCGGGGCGACACAATCTTCGCCGCCATCAAGTCCAGTTCCCGCGCCAACGTCTACAACACCATCGCCGAAACCCGCCGCGGCTCCCGCGCCGGTTGTCGATCCTGCTTCGGAAGCTGCATTAGTCGAGTTTCTCGAGCAGCAGATTTTGCCATACCTGGCGGCGCGCCGCGGCGACAAATTGCGACTCGGTCAGAGCCGTTATTCCGAAGATATTTTTCGCTTCGTCAAACTGCGCGTCGCGGAAGCTTACCGCAGCCGCGTCGAAGAAATTCAGGCGTGGTGCGACGAGCGGCGCATGCTCGATTTGCAAACGAAAATGCAACACTGGCTGCATGGCTGGCTTTTCGTGCACGCTCCCGTTTCGTTCCTGCTCATCATGCTCACGGCGTGGCACGCCTACGTGACGCTCTTCTACTACTAATGCGATCCAAAGATCAACATCTAACGAATGCGCCGAGCGCGACTGTAGTGGCGGCCGTGTCGGCCGCTTCGCTTAAACATTTGCGGGCGGCACGCCCGCCTCTACAGCTTCATTGAGCGCCCATGGCCACACCGAGCCGAACGCAAAAGCAAATTGCCGAGCGCTATAAAGGCAACCTCGGTTATTACAGCAGGCTGCACCCGTGGCGGCGCGCACGCGCCTGGGTCAGCATTCTCGTAATCATCGGCGGGATCGCCGGCATCGTATTTTTTCAAATGCGCGGCCATGAGACATTTTTCAACTCCGGAAAAATTTCCTCAGCTCACGCGAGGTTTGGAGATGATTGCGCAAAGTGCCACGATAAATCATTGATGACCGGGGGTCCGCTTACGCCGGCGAAATTCAAACAGGTAGTGAGTGATCGATTTCACAGCGGCATCGCCTTCGAGCCGATCGACAAGAAGTGCGAAACCTGCCACACGCGCCACACCTTGCACGAGCCGAACGTGGTGCAGAACCGGTCCTGCTCGACTTGTCATCAGGAACACCAGGGATTGGAATCGCTTAAGTTGGTCGCGAGCTCAAATTGCGCTTCCTGTCACAACAACAGCGCGACCATGGAAGCTTCTGCCCAAAAAGGAATGCAATTTCGGTGGGCGGCGTTCCATCGACATCCTCATCCGGCCGGGCAAGTCGTTTTCGAGTTGCCGCGACCACAGCGCGGTTACATGCAAACATTCTCGTCGTTCTGGAACGAGCATCCGGAATTTCAGCTCGATCGCGAGAATGTGCGCGACCCGGACGCGTTGCGTTTCAATCATCAACGTCATTTCGCGAGCGACATTCCGCCCATCAATGGCCAAAAACTCGACTGCAATTACTGCCACAAACCCGATTTAGACGGCCGCTATTATCAACGGATCACCTTCGCCGCGAACTGTCAGGCATGTCACTCACTTCAGTTCGATCCAAAAAATCCTGAGCTGACGCTGCCGCATGGAAACGCGACCGCAGTGCGCGCGTTCTTGCGCACGCTCCCGACGCAATATGCCGATCTCGCCGTGAAAAAGGGAATTACGCGGCCGAGCGAGATTCAAAATTTCGTGGCCGGGCAAATGACGGAGCTGCGCGAGCGCGTTCGTTCCGGTGAAGAATTTGAGCGCGAAGTTTTCTTCACGGTCGATCCCTACAAACCGCAGCGGCAAGGCGAGTCGCGGACGCGCTTTTCATTTTATGGCTGCGCTTTTTGTCACGAAGTAAAACCGGTGGCAAACGCAGCGCCCGCGATCACCAAACCGATTTTCGTCGATCGC
>DMCG01000027.1:0-8671 GCA_003445855.1 Spartobacteria bacterium
TTCACAAGAACTCGCTTCTTCTCTCCGGAAGGCGTTGAAAACTGAGGACCAGTTATTCAAGGTCGTTTCCTTTGGCTCTGAGAAGAATTTGCCCGATAAAGCGCAAGAGTTGATGTCGATCTTGGGACGGGAATTGCCAAATGCAGCGCGCATTGAAATGATCCGGATCTCGCGCGATCGCGAAACGCAACGAGAAGTTGCACAAATCCTGGTGAAATCGACCACGGCCATCTGTGCGGCGATTGGCGCTCAGCCGATTCCATTGGCCGATCTGCCCATTCTCACCACGCTCCAACTGGTGATGGTTTCCGGAATTATGTACTTGAGCGGGCGCGAACGAAGCTTGCGGGCCGCTACGGAATTTATCGGCGCCATTGGCGCGAACGTCGGCGCAGGAATGCTGCTCCGCGAAGGCACCCGCGCTGTATTAAAATTTTTCCCCGGCTGGGGCAACGTGGTTTCCGGAATGGTTGCGGGCGCAGGTACCTACGCGATTGGCCGCGCCGCGGCCGTTTTTTTTCTCGAAGGGGTCTCCTTGAAAGAGGCGCGCCGAACTTATCTTGCCAGCCGCAAAAGGCGGACTCTCCCCGTTCGCCCGGTTACGAAGCCGGCCGAGGCTGCTCGGGCAAAGCGAAAATAAGGACGAGCCGCCTTTGATTGGGGTTGGCCATCGAATAACTTGTGAATAAGATCGGTTGCGCGGCGTATTTTGTTCACAGCATTTTTGTGAACAAATTCGCGTTTTTCGCGGATTCCACAGGGCGATTGTCGATCTTATATGAAGCTCTCAGAGATCAGTGCAACGCTTCGAGAGATCGGCGTTTCGCCGGTCAAGACGCTCGGCCAGAATTTTCTGCACGATCAGAATCTTGCCCGGTGGATTGTTGAGCAAGCGGAATTAACTCCGCGCGATTATGTCGTGGAAATCGGACCCGGGCTGGGCGCACTGACGGAGTTGGCGCTGGAGAAAGGCGCGCGCGTCCTCGCGATCGAAAAAGACACGCGACTAGCAAATTTTTTGTGTGAACGCTTTCGCCATCCTCGGCTCGAAGTGCGCAATGCCGACGCACTGGATTTTGATGTGCACACTCTGTTTTCCCACGGACGAGTGAAATTGATGGGCAATCTGCCGTACAATATTTCCAGTCCGCTCCTGCTCAAGTTTCTGGACTATCCAAGCCCTATATCACTATCGTTGTTCGTGTTACAAAAGGAAGTGGCGGCCCGACTTTCCGCTTTACCATCTTCACGCGACTACGGAGCGCTCACTTTGCGAGTGCAATTGCACCATCGCGTGGAATATCTGCGCACGATTCGGGCAACGGTTTTTGTTCCCCGACCCGACGTCGATTCAGCGTTGGTGCGAATGTCTCCACGCGATCCTCTCGAACTACCGGAGCGCGACGACGAGCTGTTCATGAAGTTGGTTCGACGTGGCTTTTCGCAACGAAGAAAGCAATTACAGAAATTACTACGCGCGCACGTCCCAGATTGGGAACAGGCCGCCGCCAAACTGGGCTTCGATCCGAAAGCTCGCGCGGAAGAGTTGTCGCTGAACCAATGGATCGGGCTCGCGAACGAGATCGCGCCTTTAACTGTCCCTGAGCGCCGCGCAGGCCAAGAGGAACGCTTTCCAGTGGTTGATGAAATGGACCGCATCCTGCGATATGCTTACCGCTCCCAAGTGCATGGGGATAACTTGCGTCATCGCGCGGTTCATATTCTGATTTTCAACGACGCCGGCGAAGTTTATCTACAAAAACGTTCTCGCTGGAAAGATCGACATCCCCTTCTCTGGGACTCCAGCGCCGCCGGTCACGTTTGCGCCGGGGAAGGATATGATGAAGCGGCCCAACGCGAATTGCAGGAAGAGCTCGGCATCAACGTTCCGCTCGAAAAAGTCCTGAAGCTCTCAGCGTCAATACGGACCGGGCAGGAATTTATCTGGCTCTATCGCGGCCAGCTCCAGGGCGATCTTCGGCCCAACCGAAGCGAGATCGAGGCCGGTGCTTTTTTTACTCCCGCTGTCGTGGACGGCTGGATCGCAGCGCGACCGAAGGATTTCCCACCTGGGTTTGTGGAATGCTGGGGGGCGCACCGCGAAAACAAACGTTCTTAGTGCCGCGTTCTCTCTAAGATTTTCGCCGGCGGCGGCCGCTCGTCCGCGGGTAAGCCGCTTTCCGCCGCCGCGTTGTCGATCTGAAACCTCCAACTCTCCGCTCGGCCAGGCGGCGCGCGGCTTTGCGTTTGAAATTTCGCGCGGCACGCCTGGCTGCCTCCTTCCCGCCGTAAAGCGTGTCGCTAAACATTTTTGTTAACACCGCAGTGCCGCGAAGAAAATGGACTTGAAAACCGTGCGTCTGTTTTTTCGCCCGAGGTTTTGTGTCGATGCGGCGAATGTTTGCTTCTGAATCAGGATTAGGGCGTCTTCGCATGAGAATTAGTCTAACAGGAAGCTAGCCAGACGGCGGCCGGAATCAACGAAGGGCTGGCGCTGGGATGCAAGCTCGTTGGGTGAAGGCAAGTTCCAAGCTTGCCATTTTTTTTCATATTCCGCGGCGGGCAAAAGCGCGTAACAGGGATAACGCGACGCTCGCAACCAGGTAATAATTCTCACAAGGTCGGGCTCCGCCATGGTCGTGCATCCGGTAGTCGGCCGATTCACTCCGCGGCGAATGTGAAAAAAAATCGCGCTGCCATCACCGGGAATTGGCGGATCAGAATTGTGCCGGATCTCGACGAGCCAGTGATAGGCAAAGTCGCCCGAGCGCATTTTTTCATGTGTATAATTGTCCGGCGCATTCTTCGGATCGATCACAATGTGGCGATTGTAATTAGGCGACCGCGGGTCATCGCTCCACACATCCGCTTCGGTCACCTGACGATATGGATAATCTCCGCCCGGCGGCAAATTCGATTCGTAACCAAAAACTTCGCCGATCTTGAAAATCCCGGCGGGCGCGCGACCGTCGCGCTCTTTTTTTCGAAGGCCGCGCTCATTCTGCCCGGCGAGACCCGTTCCCCACGCCACCCCATTTTTACCGAATAGGACCGGGACCGGAGCGGCGAACGCGCTCCAATTACCGCCGCGCGGCCGCTCGAACAGTTGAAGTTTTCCACGTGTCGAATTCCAATCCGGTGCGATGCCGAGAATGAGTTGCGTACAATCGGTGGGCACGCCGTCGGCACGTACGTTGCTCATAAGGAAGATGAGCGCGCCAGCCAAAGCCCCAGGCAAGATCGACATAAACATTTCCAAACTTAGACGCGCACTTTATTGATTCTGTCCAATTCGTTCCTCGTGAAGAAAAGTTTCGCCGTCTTGCTCATCACCGCCGCTGTCTTTACCAGCTATGCTCCGGCCCTGCGAGATGGTTTTGTCTGGGACGATACGGCCCTGATTCTGCGCGATCCATTGATTCGAAGTTGGCGCCTCATTCCGGAAGGGTTCAACCATTTTCTATTTGTCGATGCGACGGCCTCGGATTTTTACCGTCCGATCCAGCGGCTCACCTATACGCTGGAGTACGCTGCCTTTGCGCTTCGGCCCATGCCGTACCATCTAACGAGCATCATTTGTCATGCTGCGGCTGCGATCGCATTTCTCTTTCTGGCCGAGGAACTCCTTCTTATATTTGGAATCGAGCCCAACAGACGCAGACTAATCGCTTCAGCAGCCACGCTGGCCTGGGCGATCCATCCCGTCCAAAGCGCCGCCGTCGTTTATATTTCCGGACGCGCTGATCCGTTGGCTGCGGGTTTCGGTTTTCTCGGGTTTTATTTGATCTTGCGAGGTCTCCGGGCGTCTGGGAGAAATGGTTTGTTTTTTCTGGTTGCGGCGACCGTCGCGCTTCTTCTTAGCATCTTAAGCAAGGAAACAGGTTTGATTGTTTTTCTGCTCGCGATGACCGTGCCTGCGCTGAGGAAAAACTGGGTCGCGACTTTGAAAACCGCTGGAGTCGTGGTCTTCGCTGGCGTCGTTTACTTGAGCTTGCGGCTTCCGGCGGAACATTTTCCAGTGCCGGTCCTGCGCGCCCCGGCACCGCTACTTGTAAGGCCGATATTGGTGGCACGCGCGCTCGCAGAATACGCAGGCCTCATCGTATTTCCTCTCAATCTCCACATGGACCGGAGCATTGAAACTCAGCCGAGCGGCTTTAATGATGCGAGCTTGACTGCGGCCGCCTGGCGCGAACTGCAAACCCTTCTCGGGATCTTACTCATCGTCGCCGCGGTCTACTGGATGATTCGCGCGCGCAAACGAAATCCCGCCCTGTTCGCGTGCCTTGTGCTCGCGGCCATCAGCTATTTGCCGTTTAGCGGAATCCTCGTCTTGAATGCCTCGGTGGCGGAACATTGGCTCTATCTGCCGACGGCCTTCCTTCTTTTAGCTGTGGCAATTGAAGCCGCGGAGTTTGTTCAAACCAAAAATGGGCGACAAAGATCGACAATACGATTGGTGGCTATCGCCATCTTTACTATGTGGCTGGTATTTCTCGGCGTCCGAACATTCGCTCGGACGTTTGATTGGAAAGACCAACGGACATTTCTGGAACGGACAATTGCCAGTGGTGGAGATTCCGCGCGAATGTTCATCAACCTCGGTGACCTGGAACTCGATGAGGGGAGATTGAAAGAGGCGAAGATGCATCTGGAAGCGGCGTTGCGCAAAGAGCCGGGACAACCGCTCGCGATCTTAAACCTGGCCGCGGTCGCGCTGAAACAAAACGATTTCAAAGCTGCCCGCGAACAGCTCCAGCGGGCAATAAGAATTCCGCTGGTCGAACCACAAGCGCACGAATTTCTCGCTGTGTTGGAAAATAGGGAAGAAGGCCGGGTGGATTTATTGCGTCTGCGGCTCGCGGCGCGGACCGGCCCACCCAATTGGTCGATCGAGAGACGCTACGTGAAAGTGCTGGATGAAAGCGGCGCGACTGCCCAGGCAATCGGTGAATTGCAGGCTTGTTTACGAAGGGAATGGTATCGCGCGGAAAGCTGGAAATTGCTCAGTTGGCTGCTGGCGAAGTCCGGACGCCGCCAGGAAGCGCTGGAAGCGCTGGCCCAGGCTAGAGCTTATGATGTGCATCTCGAGATGCACGGCGACGCCCTGTAGTTCTAAAGCTTAACTCTCATTGCGGTGCTTCTATTGGTTAGCAAAAAAAATGTCACGTCCGAAGGACCATGCCAGCTGCTTTGCGTGACGAACAAGCACGCAAAGATTCGAAGACCGCAGGCACATGCAAGTGTTCGTGCGGTTTCTTGTTAGATCGACAATTGCTCCTGCAGCGCAGTTCCTTCCACCGCCGCGGTGTCGGCTGCCAAAAATTTCGCGCCCCAAAACCAAAGAATCCCAGCGATCAACATCGTTACGGAAACCGCCAGAAATGCGACGTTCATGTTCCAACGATCCCGAATCGCCCCGATGAGCGGTGGCGAAATCATATCGCCCAACAAGTGAACGACAAAGATGTTTAACGCGAAAGCCGTCGCTCGTACCGCCGGTAGCGTTACGTTGGCAAGCGCGGTGTTGGACGGCCCGGAGTTTAAAAAGAGAAAAAACACCGCGGCGAAGATACAGATCCATGCTCCCGGAAAACGAACATAGAGCATCGCAACCGTGGCGGGAAATGCGAGCAGAACACCGACGCCCGAAACGAGAAAATAGGCGCTGGCGAATCGCGTCCGCAACCAATCACCTGTCCACCCGCCGAGGAGTGTAGCGAACAATCCCGCCACCGCCGTGATCGCGCCGAAAGTGACGTTGATGTTGCCGAGCAAATTGGGGCTGGCAGCGAATTCCGCACCGCGATCGGAGTAAATGTAATCGGGCACCCACGCCGAAATGCCGCCGATCGCAAAACAGAGCGCGGTCATCGCGGCGCTATTAATTACATACGACGGTGTGCGAATCAGTGCGAGGTAATCCGCAAGTTTGGGCCGTCGCGTTGCTGTTGTGTCCGATGTCGATCTTGCGCGCGGATCGCGCTTAAAGAAGCAAAGCAGAGCAAGCAGCAAACCCGGCGGCATCACGAGATAAAATGCCCAGCGCCAGCCGAGCAGGTCGGAGATCTTTCCGCCAAATGCGTAACCAAGCGCGCTGCCAACCGGCATGGCGAGATAAAAGTAGGCAAGCATCCGGCCCCGACGCTGCAACGGATAAAGATCGGAAATAATCGTCGGCGCAGCCGGACCATAACCGGCCTCGCCGATACCGACGAATGCGCGGGTGCAAAGCAAAATCGTGAACGAAGCCGCCAGGCCCGACCATCCGGTCGCCAGGCTCCAGATGGCCACGCTGATTCCGACCAGCAGCCATCGCGAAACACGGTCGGCCAGCCATCCAAGAATCGGCGCGGCGCACATGTAGCTGATCAGAAAAGCCGGAAACAAAAGACCGGCTTTGGCGTTTTGATTCGGATCGCCCGCGAGAAAATCGTGTTTTATTTGCGGCAAAACCGCGGCCAGAATGTATCTGTCGATGTAATTAAAAAGATTAATGGCCAAAAGCAGCCAGAGAGCGGTGTGCGCCATCCCTCGGGCTTTTCCAAAACTCTGTTCCATCGCCAATTGCCGATTGCAGTTCGCGAGCGGCTGATTGTAAATCATAAACGATGATGTCTGCCGGCGAACGCGCGCTTCACTTCTTTGGCCGGCCGCTTGCACGCTGCTTCTATCGCGTTCGATCTCTCGGCACTGAATATTTGCCGAAGGGGGGATTTCTACTTCTGCCCAATCACATCACCTGGGTCGACGCGATCGTGCTGCAACTCGCTTGTCCGCGGCCGATTCGTTACATCATCGACCGGGAATTTTATGACAAACCGATTCTGCGGCCGTTCCTGCGTGCCGTGCGCTGCATCCCGATCGAGCCGCGCCATTCGCGTTCCGCCATTCGCGCAGCCGCGGAACAAATCGCAGCCGGTGAAATCGTATGTCTTTTTCCCGAGGGCCAGCTCGAACGTGCTGGCACATTGTTACGTTTGCGCCGCGGCTACGAATTGATCGCGCACCACGCACAAGCGCCGGTCGTTCCTGTCTGGCTCGACCGGCTGTGGGGCTCAATTTTTTCATTTCAAGGAGGAAAGTTTTTCACAAAGTGGCCGATGGAAATTCCATATCGCGTTACGGTCGCGTTTGGCAAACCGCTTGGTGCAGAGGCCGCCGATATTGCGACGGTGCGTGAGGAATTGCTGAAACTGGGCGAGTTTTGTTACAGTCAGCGGCGCAGTTTGGATCGACATCTTGCCGAAGCGTGCGTGCGCGGTTTGAAGCGAAGACCGTTTTCAACGGCGGTGATTGACGGAATCGATCAAAGCAAATTGAGCCGCGCAAAGCTGCTCGGTACTGCTGCGGCCTTGAGCCGATTGCTTCAAAAACAATGCCCCGATCATCGAGTGGCAATCGTATTGCCGGCGGGCAAAGGCGCTGTCGTCGCAAATCTCGCCGTCACGCTCGCTGGAAAAGTTCCGGTCGACCTTAACTTCACGATGGGCCGCTCGGCGAATGAATCGGCGTGCCAGCGCGCCGAACTGCGCACCGCAATCTCGGCTGCGCAATTCATGGAGCGGCTGAAGGATTTTCCCTGGCCCGACCGCATTCTGAAGTTGGACGAGCTGATGCCGCGGATGAAATCCCAAATCGTTTTCTGGTGGTTGATGTCGATCTTATTTCCCACGCGCTTGTTCATTCGACTGTTGCAAATTCCAAAAAAAGGCGGCCACGCTGAAGCCCTGCTGCTTTTCACCAGCGGCAGCTCGGGCGAGCCGAAAGGAGTCGTGCTCAGTCATCGCAACATTGTCGTTAACGTTTCGCAATTCCGGGAACTTCTCGACCTCAAGAAGGACGACGCCATTCTTGCCGCGCTCCCGTTTTTTCACAGCTTTGGATCGACCGTCACGCTTTGGTACCCGCTTATCGAGGGCGTGCCCATCGTCACTTATCCAAATCCGCTGGAAGTCGTGAAGAACGCGGCGCTAATCGAACAGCACAAACTGACGTTGCTGCTGGTCACACCCACTTTTCTGCGCGGTTATCTGCGCAAAGCGAAGCCGCATCAACTTCGCAGTTTGCGCCTCGTCATCACCGGCGCGGAGAAACTTCCTCTCGATCTTGCCAAAAGTTTTGAGGACCGATTCAAACAAAAAGTCTTTGAAGGTTACGGCCTCACCGAAACCGCGCCGGTTGTGAGCGTGAACTTGCCGGAGCCAACTCCGACAAAGGCCGGCGAACAAGTACAACCGTCGAGCCGCTTGGGTTCGGTCGGTAAAATGGCGCCGGGAATTGCCGCGGAAATCCGCGACCCTGAAACCGACCGCAAACTTTCACTGCACGAGACCGGAATGCTTTGGCTGCGCGGTCCAAATATTTTCGCAGGCTACCTGAAAGATCGGGAACGAACCGCGGAAGTTTTGCGCAACGGTTGGTTCAAGACCGGCGACATCGGCCGGTTCGATGAAGATGGCTTTCTCTACATCGAAGGACGGCTTTCGCGCTTTTCGAAAATCGGCGGTGAAATGGTGCCGCACGAGGCGATCGAACAAAAAATTGTCGATCTACTCGATTTGTCCGGAAAAGACGAGCGCACGATTGCAGTTGTTGGCATCACCGACGAAGCCAAAGGCGAAGCGCTCCTGTTGCTGAGCGTTGTAGATGTCGATCTTGCGACGTTGCG
>DMCG01000027.1:8927-9549 GCA_003445855.1 Spartobacteria bacterium
CTCGCAAAATGCAAAGAGCTTGTGGGCGAGAAATAGCAACAATCCTGCGCGCAAACGATGCGGGCGTTAATTCAATGCCATCGCTCTTTCATTCACTAGCCAATCGCGCCGCCGCGCTGTTGATGAAAGCCCTCTTTGCATACGCGGCGCGGGTTCAGGTGCTGCGCCGCGAAAACGCAAATCACAAGGGCGCATTTCTGCTGGCGGCAAATCACATCAGCCATTTCGATCCGTTTATTCTTTCTTCGGTGGTGCGGCGCAAAATCGACTGGATGGCGATGGCGGAGTTTTTTCCGAATCCGTTACTCGGATCTTTTTTGCGCGCCGTCGATGCATTTCCGGCGGACCGTCACCGCGCGGACCGCAAAACGATCCGCACTGCGATCGAACGGTTGAAGCAGGGACGGATCGTGGGCGTTTTTCCCGAGGGCGGTATTCGCGATGGCGCACGTTCGCTGCTCGAAGGCGCGCCGCTCCGGCCGGGAGCATCGACGCTTGCGCACATCGCCGGCGTTCCAATCGTGCCGTGCGTGATTATGGGCAGCGATCGGCTCTACTCAAAGAAAAGCTGGCGGCCAATGCGGCGTACGCCAATCTGGATCGCGTTCGGCGATCCGATTTC
>DMCG01000027.1:9899-10265 GCA_003445855.1 Spartobacteria bacterium
CCGCATCCGCCGAAAGAACGAATGAGATGTAGCCGCCCCGCTCTGTCGTGGCGCTCTCAATTGGCGCATCAGAACACGGCGACAGAGCGCCGTGGCTACAACAAACTGCAACGCTTCGCTGCGACGGGCATGGATTCGCTCATGTGCGCGTCGATGAATCTTCTCCAGTCGCGACATCGGCTGCACGCGCGCAGCCGCGATGAAATGGAGCGCTATGTGGCGGAGTGCGAAAAGCTCACCGCGCATGATTATTATGCAGTTCGGCACGATGTCGATCTTGCGAGCGCAATCGGAAATGGGACGAGCGTTACGTGGCGCAGCCCAATCGAGACAAGATTTCCTGCGAACAACATCGCCCGCGCGGAT
>DMCG01000201.1:0-1089 GCA_003445855.1 Spartobacteria bacterium
GCAGATGAGCGCGGATTTGGGAAAGACAATTTAGATGTAGCCGTCGCCCTCTGGGCGGCGCGATGCACGTGCGTTCTTGGCAAGTCTGCGCCGCGCTTCGCAGAGCGAAGCGGCTACAGGTTTCACGCCCGGCCCATGTAGGCGCCGGTGCGCGTGTCGATTTTGATCGTTTCGCCTTCTTTGATGAAGAGCGGAACGTTGACCGTTTTTCCAGTCTCGAGCACGGCGGGCTTGGTCACGTTCGTCGCGGTGTCGCCGCGCACGCCTTCGGGTGCTTCGACTACCTTGAGATTCACCGAAGATGGAAGCTCGACTTGCACGGCGCGGCCTTCGGTCGAGAGAACTTCAACAGGCAAATTTTCGACGAGATAATCTTTCGCCTCATCGAGCAGATTTTCCGGCAGCGTGATTGTCTCGTAGGTCTTCGGGTCCATGAAATGATAGCCGCTGTGATCTTTGTAACTGAACTCGAGCGTCTGACGGTTGATATCGACCAACTCCACTTTGTCGGTCGAGCCAAAGCGCACATCGGCGCTCTTGCCGGTGTTGATGTAACGGATGATCGCCTGGACAAAGGCGCGCAAATTTCCGGGCGTGCGGTGATGCACTTCGAGCACAATGGCGGTGTTGCCGTTGTACTTAATCGCCATTCCTTTGCGGAGATCGTTGGCTGCGGCCATTTCGAAAAGTGATAAGTGATTAGTGACTAGTGAAAAGAGGCGGACTTTTACACGCGGGCGGCGCTAACGCAACTATGTCATCCTGAGCGAAGCGAAGGACCTCTCATAGGCTGATTGATCACGCTTCCATTCATTGCGTGAGGGATTACCAAATTGTGAGGTCTCTCGGTCGCCGCGGCGACCTCGAGATGACAATACGCTTAGAGCAACTTGAGCCGCGTCAGGTCTTGAGAATCGACAATGCCAACAGGCACTTTGTTGTCATCGACCACCACCAGATCGTCGATGCGGTGGCGCTCGAGCAAGTTCAGAACTTCGACGGCGAGTTTGTCTTGATGCACGGTCACGGGATTGAGCGTCATCAAATCGGCCACCAGGCGTTCGCCCACCTTCGAGTCGGATTGAAAGT
>DMCG01000201.1:1374-3075 GCA_003445855.1 Spartobacteria bacterium
ACAGCGGCGCCGGCGCGGACACTGGTCATCGCCCGCAATACTTCGCGAATCGGCGTATTGGGCGAGACGAGCGCCATCGATTCCCGCGGTCGCATGATTTGATGAACGCGCACGAGGAGGCTGCGCCCGATCATGCCTCCGGGATGAAATTTTGCGAAATCCTCTTTATTAAATCCGCGCGCCTCGAGCAGCACCATGGCCAGCGCGTCGCCCAGCGCGAGCATGACCGTCGTGCTCGATGTCGGCGCGAGATTGAGCGGACACGCTTCCTGCTCGATGTTCACATCGAGAAAAACATGCGCGTTTTTCGCAAGGGTAGATTTTGGATCACCGCAAACGGCGATGATTTTCACCTGAAAGCGCGAGATCGCGGGCAGGATGCGCAAAAGTTCCTCGGTCTCGCCGCTTGCGCTCAAGGCGAGGACGACATCGCCGTCGGCCACCATCCCGAGATCGCCGTGCAACGCGTTTAACGAATCGAGCACGACGGCGGGGGATCCTGTGCTGGTAAGAGTGGACGCGATCTTGCTGCCGATGTGTCCCGATTTTCCCACGCCGACGACCACAACTTTACCTCGCGCATCGACCGCCTCTTTGATTAACTGGACGGCGTGAGAGAAATTTTCACTCAAACGATCACGGAGCCGCTGGAGTTCGAAGATCTCGATTTCCAAGACACGTGCGGCCTTTTCAAGGTAGTCCATCGAAGTGTATATAATGTGGGCAGGCGTGGTAACCGGCAAGAACTTGCACGCCCTGATTAGAAGGGAAACAGATTATGAAAACGTATCTGACCTTTAGCTTGTTGATTATGACGGTGGTCGCCGCAATTGCGGCACCGCAAACTTTGACCGCGCCGATTACGCCGCGCGGCGCGAGAAAACCGGCGCCAGCGCCGCCGATTTACAAGAAAAACGTCCAGGGAGTCGTCCCGCGTGCCGTCCGCGGGGGCAACCCATTGCAGATGCTCAACCCGAGAGCGCCCGCCAAATACGGGACCTGGGTCGAGAGCACGTCGTTCGACCCGAATATTCCGGGAAAGTGGAAGGGTATCAAGCTTTTCGAAATCTGGTTCTAGCGACTGTAGAGGCGCGTGTCCTCACGCGCACACTTTACGAATCGCGGCTGAGGACTCCGAAAGCGTTCGCGAGCAGGCAGCAGCCACTACAAAAATATTTGAAGTTCGGCGTTGGACGTTGAGCGTTGGACGTTGAGCGCTCTTTCTGATTCGCGTCCCGTCGTTGCATGTTATTGCGCGACGTTTCTCAAGCCGGAGATGCTGCACATTTACCGGCAAATCACCGCGCTGGAGCGATGCCGGCCGGTGGTGATCGCGCAGAAGCGCGAGCAAACCGGCCGCTACCCGTTTGAGCCGGTCCATATTGTCGGCAAACCGGCGACCCATTTTTTGCGGCGCTTTTGGTTCCGACAACTGCGCGCGGCGCCGTGGCAAATTTCCGGCGTCGAGCTTCGCGCCTTGTTGCGCGTCTTAAGAGAAACTGACGCTCGGCTCTTGCATATTTTTTTCGGTCACATCGCTGTTCATCTCCTGCCACTCATTCGCGCGTGGACCAAGCCATCGATCGTTTCTTTTCACGGCGCGGATGTTTTGGTCGACATGGACAAACCTGCCTATCGCAAAGCAACGAAGGAAATGCTCGACGCGGTCGAACGCGTATTGGTGCGCTCAGAATCGTTGCG
>DMCG01000173.1:0-696 GCA_003445855.1 Spartobacteria bacterium
ACGCTGATGAACGTGCCGACGAAAACGAACGCCACCAGCCAGGAAGGAATGTGACCGACGCGCAGCGCTCGATAAAAAGCGGGTACGCTGTCCATGGCCACCGGGGCGTGCAGGAAGATTTTCGTCACCCACGCGACGAGGATGAGGATGAAAATAAAAACGTAATTGCGTTTCAAGCGGCGGCCGATCGCTTCCAACTTGCTGATTTTGAAGCAGGGCAGGATCAAATCTTCGCAGACGAGCTTCTTCCATTCGCCTTGCAGCAAGTCGCGGTTCTCCATCACCATTGGAACAAGGAAATGCGCTTCCAGCATGCGAATGCGCGCGCGAAACGCGTCATAAAAGCGATAGCGCCGCGCCTCGATCCAAAGCATCACCCAGACAATGGCGAGGTTGAAAAAGAAAATGATGTGCGGCACTTCGCGATTGGCAAGCGCGATCGTAATGATGGCCGTGCTGCTGGTGATGGCCCAGTTGGTCGTGATGTCGAGTCGCTGTCGCCAGACCATGATCCGGCCCATCTCGCCGCGATAAAAATGGGACATCGCGTTGACATAGCCCGGATCGTAAATGCTGCGCTGCAACGAGATCGTTGCCTCGTCCGTCGGCTGGCCTGGAATGTTTTCGGTTGCCACGGTTGTCCGATTAACTGGATAACTGCCTTTGCCGGATAATCCAATAAATCTCGTGGCCGCG
>DMCG01000173.1:977-1832 GCA_003445855.1 Spartobacteria bacterium
TCTTCCACTAATGATTCGCATTCGCGGACCGGTAGGGACGTTTCTCCGAAACGTCCGTCGAATTCTGTAGCCGCGGTCGCTGACCGCGGATCAACCGGGGACGACGTCCCCGGCTACAATTACCGCGCGTTTGCTCATTCGATATCGCCAGATCGCAAAAGCGACGAACAAAAGATCGACAATCACGAACGCCGCCACATAGGTCTCGCCGCCGATGCCGAACCCGTAGGAATGAAGTCCTTTTCCGAGCACGAAATTGACGCCATACCACGCCATCAAGACCGCCAGAAAACAGACGACACTCGCCACCACCAGACCGAATTGCGTCCACCAACCCGCGAGCCGGCCGTGCAACGTCAGGATATAACAGAGCAATGCGATCAGCGCCCACGTCTCTTTCGGGTCCCAACCCCAGAATCGTCCCCAGGAGTAATTTGCCCACACGCCGCCCAGGATCGTCCCTGAAGCAAGCAACAGCACGCCGAGCTGCAACACGCGATACAACCAGAAATGCATCGGCGCGTCCGCGCGCGCGCCACTCGGATTGCGCGCGTAGCGGAAAAGCAAAATGTGTCCGAAGCCCATCGCGAGCGCGAACGCCGCGTAGCTCAACGTGATCGTGAGCACGTGAATCGTGAGCCAGAAATTATCGCGCAATACCGGCACGAGCGGATCGATGCTCGATGGCATCGCGATCGGCATTTGATGCACGAGCAAGAGCGCGGTGAGCGTCACCGGCAGGGCCGCGAGCAGATAGACCGGCGTGCGATAGCGAGAAAAGAAGATCATCCCGAAAAACGAGACGGCGAACGAGACCCAGATGATCGACTCATACATGTTCGTGACCGGCGGGCG
>DMCG01000173.1:2226-2524 GCA_003445855.1 Spartobacteria bacterium
CTTGCGTAATGCGCCGCCGCGAGTGCGCAGATGCGCGATGAGCAAAACAAGAAATGCCAGGCCATAAGACCAGATGGCGCGATAAAATCCGTCGAAATGATTGTAGAAATATTCGAGGCGCAATTGTCGATCTTGCGGATAAATCGACGGGCTGAGCGCCCGCAAATTTTCCCGGAGCTGATTCGAGGCGCGGCTGAAATTAAATCCATCGCCCTGCACGTAGGCCGTGGCCAGCGTTTGCAACTGGATTTGGATGGGCGCGAATTGCGCGTCGATGTAATATTGAGAGAACGCCGGC
>DMCG01000086.1:0-669 GCA_003445855.1 Spartobacteria bacterium
CGGTCAATAAAACCTCACAAAGCGAGTTTGCCATGCGCTCCAGTCACTCGTTACAATGAGACCGCGCTTTGTGCGCCGCTCAAGCAAAGGAGACCTCAAAATGACCGCGAATCAATGTGATATTGGCCTAATCGGGTTGGCTGTGATGGGCGAGAACCTTGTCCTGAACATGGAATCGAAGGGATTTTCCGTGGCCGTTTTTAATCGCACAACGGAAGTCACTGACAAATTCGCGGCCGGCCGCGGCAAAGGGAAAAATATTCAGCCCACGCGCACGATGGAGGAATTCGTCGGCGCGCTCAAGCGACCGCGCAAAACCATGATCATGGTGAAGGCCGGCGCGCCCGTGGATGCGGTTATCGGCCAACTCGCTCCGCTGCTCGAAGAAGGCGACGTCATTATCGACGGCGGCAATTCTCTCTTCACTGACACGCAACGCCGCTGCAAAGATTTGGAAGGGCGCGGCATTCATTTTGTCGGCTGCGGCGTTTCCGGTGGCGAAGAAGGAGCACTCAAAGGTCCGTCGCTCATGCCGGGCGGCTCGCGCGAATCCTGGGAAATGATCGCGCCGATTTTTCGCAAAATCGCCGCGCAAGTCGACGGCGAACCTTGTTGTCGATATATGGGCTCCGACGGCGCCGGGCACTACGTCAAGATGGTGCACAACGG
>DMCG01000086.1:896-1967 GCA_003445855.1 Spartobacteria bacterium
CACAACGGCATCGAATACGGCGATATGCAGCTCATCTGCGAGGCCTACGCGATCTTGAAAAACGTCCTCGGTATGGATGCGCCGCAGCTCGCTGAAACTTTCACCGAATGGAACAAAGGCGAGCTCGACAGTTATCTCATCGAGATCACCTCACAAATTTTCCGCAAGATCGATCCCGACACTGGAAAACCGCTTGTCGATGTTATCCTCGACAAAGCCGGCCAAAAGGGAACTGGAATCTGGACGCTGCAATCTGCAATTCAGCAATCAGTCGTCATCTCAACAATCAATGCGGCGGTGGAAGCGCGCGTGATCTCCTCGCGAAAAGATGAACGTGTCGCGTCATCGAAAATTCTTCCGCAACCGAAACCGAAAAAGTTTACCGGCGATCGCGCGCAACTTGTCGATGCAGTCCGCCATGCGCTCTACGCCTCGAAGATCGTTTCCTATGCGCAAGGAATGGAATTGTTGGGCGCAGCGAGCACGCAATATAAATGGAACCTGAACTTCGGCGACATCGCCACGATCTGGCGCGGTGGGTGCATCATTCGCGCAAAATTTCTCAATTGCATTGTCGAAGCCTATGAACGCGATGCCGCGCTCCACAATCTTCTCCTCGATCGTTATTTCACCGGCATCATCGAGAAAACGCAGGACAACTGGCGCGTTGCCGTTGCCACAGCCGTCGAACATGGAGTGGCGGTCCCAGCATTTTCCGCGTCGCTCGCTTACTTCGACAGTTACCGGCAGGCGCGGTTGCCTTCGAATTTGTTGCAAGCGCAACGCGACTTCTTCGGCGCGCACACTTACGAGCGCGTCGATAAGCCGGGAGTCTTTCACACCGAATGGATCGAATCCGATCGCAAACCCGTGCAAAAAGCGGCTGCGCCAAAAGAGCCGGCCCGACGTCACGCCGGCGAATAACTGTAGCCGCCGGCCCTGTGGGCGGCGTGGTGCATGGGAGATTTGCAAACGCAGTGGCGCTTCGCATAGCGAAGCGGCTACAGCTTACCTGAAGTCGTGCGAATCAGCACCGATAAGCTCGTGATGCGGCAGCGCTTTGATATCGCG
>DMCG01000086.1:2296-2973 GCA_003445855.1 Spartobacteria bacterium
GCTTCCTCCGTGATTAAAAGACGAAAACGCTCAAACAAGTTTGGATCGACAATTGCATTTGAAACTCCGGTCTCGTCTTCCAAGCTGATGAAAACGAAACCTTTGGCCGTTCCAGGCCGCTGACGACAAATCACGTTCCCCGCAATTTGAACGGTGGCACCATGACGCGCCTGCGCCAGATCGGTTGCACGCCAAACATTCGGTAGCGCTTCGCGCAGCAACTGCATCGGATGCGGCCCGGTCGTTAAATTCATCGTTTCGTAATCTGCGCGCACACGCTCCGGCAACGTCATGTGCGGTAGCGGCGAGTCTTTCTTCTGGGGAGCGCAGGCAGCTTGCCGGACGGAAGATGTTTGCGGCAAGTTGCCGCAAACTGCAGGCTGGCAGCCTGCGCTCCCCAGCAAATCATCGTGCATAACTTCCTCCACTTCCCACATCGCGGCGCGCCGATGATCTGCAAAACAATTGAGCGCGCCGAGCTCAGCCAGAGTTCGCAGTTCTTCTTTCGAAAGCGGCACGCGGCGTTTGAAATCTTCCAGCGAATCAAATTGTCGATCTTGCCGTTGCCTAACGAGTTCTTCGGCATGCTCCTGGCGCAAGCCGTTCACCACACAAAATCCTAGTTGCACGGTGTCATCGGCAAGAACTGCGCAACGCCATGTCGATCTTTGCACGCA
>DMCG01000077.1:0-2275 GCA_003445855.1 Spartobacteria bacterium
GCGATGGCACAAAGCGAACTCGGTTTGTCCGAACACAGTTTTCCGAGTCCTTGGAAATCATCGGCCTCGGCCGCGATCTCCACTGCGATCGGCGCATTCATCCCGATCATTCCGTTCTTTTTCATGAGCGGAATTCGCGCGGTCATCGCCGCGTTCGTGATTAGCATCGTCGCTCATTTCCTCGTCGGCGCGGTGAAATCGCTGATCACGCTGCGCTCGTGGTGGGCGTCGGGATTGGAAATGACATTCGTCGGTGTTATTGAGGCAGCCGTGACTTACGGGCTGGGCTTGGCCTTTGGCGCGATCAGTTAAATCGACAAGTTCGCTTGCCGGTGGCGCGTTTGCTTCGATATCCCCACCTCTTACGACGCACAGGAGGGCTGGCCTTGATCGGATCGCACGCGACCTTTCTTCAGCGTTGCACGTTCATGAACCGCGCATCCATTCCCGCAAGTTGAAGCGCTGCCCTCTTGATTCGCTCCACATCGTCCGGTGAAAGTTTCTTCGCGAACGTTTGATCGCGAAGGTAATCAACCAGCCGCTCATTTCGTAGACAATGGATTTGTCGCGTCGAACCATAGTTCGCTTCCACATACGCGTTTGGAAACACCATGAGGCCGCGCACGAAGTAATCTCTTTCTGTGAGTGCCTTCAGTTTGGATTGAAAGTCCATCACTGCGCCGAGCATTCCTTTGATCGGCGGTTTGTCTAATGCCTGGCCGTTGAGCAGAAGTTCCCCTTGCCCGTCAGCCTTCACCGTTCCTCTCCAATTCTTCGCGTCCAAGACGTAGACACCTGTCGGACCGATCACGACATGATCAATGTTCCCAAACCTTTTGGAAACATCGTTGATGACAATGAAATCGTCTGGCAGTTCCTGTAGAGTCGCGGCAATGAGCGCTTCACCGATAGCGCCTTTGCGCCACGACATCCGTTCTCGATCTGCTTCATCGATTTTGTCGGTGGCCCACTTGCCGATCAGCCAAATGAGAAGGCACATCAGCGCGTTGATGACGATTACCCAGTTGAGAGGAAATCCACGAATCGGGAATGCTGCGCCAATAGCGTACCCGCCAAGAAACGCGAGCGCCGCGATTCCGACAAATCCCGCGACGAACAGTCGTTTCGTGTGCTTGTGCGATTGCTCAGCAGCGTTGCGACTCGGCTCTCCAAAAACTTGGGCCATGATTTCTACGTTGCCCATTGCCGCGCCGCGTGCAAACCGATCACCAAAATTGTATCCGTCGATGCCTGCGCTCCGCGACCCACCGGTCGAACAAGATTGACTCCTTCGCTCCAACTCAGTCGGCCTCTCGGACTGCCGATCTATGTCGCGGCTCCCCAGCTCGCTCCATTCTTATCCCCGGTTAAGACATTTGAATTTCGCTGCGCGAAATTTGTGGAGGTAAGGGGATTCGAACCCCTGGCCTTCTCATTGCGAACGAGACGCTCTACCAACTGAGCTATACCCCCGCAGCGTGCCGTTAAAATCGCTCAAAGCTGCTTTGGGGCAAGCCCGACGACTTGTTGTCGATCTTTTAAATGGCTTACGCCGATTGAAGAAAAATCTGCCTGCCCTCGTCCAGTTATCGGGGTCGATAAACGATCCTCGATGCATACAACTAACCAAACTTATGAAACAAAAAACCTATCTTATTAGCGGCGTCTGCGTCGCGACGTTCACTCTTTGCCTGTCGCTCACCGCGCAAACGATGTCAAAGAAGGCGAGCTCAACTTCGGCCTCCCCGAGCGCGACCGCGTCTCCCGAAGCTTCGGCCGCGAAACAAACCGCGCGACCTCTCCCGTTTCACGGAATGATCTCGGCTGTCGATCAGAAGGCAAAGACCTTCACGATCGCGGGCAAAGAAAAATCGCGCGTCTTTAAAGTCACAGCTAAGACCACGGTGACAAAGGGCGGCAATGCTGCGACGATGAAAGACATCGCGGAGAACGAAGAAGTCAGCGGTTCATATTGGAAGAACCCCGATGGCACATTCGAAGCCAAGAATGTGAAGCTCGGGCCAATGGAAAAAGCGAAGGCACCCGCAGCTTCGTCTACTGCTTCCCCAAAAGCTTCGGCCTCTCCAAAGGCTTCGGCTTCACCAAAACCGTAACTTTAGCATAGCTGCTTAATCTGCGGCGGGCGTGGCTCGCCACAGATTTTATCCTTCGCCGGCCGCTTTCAATGCGACCCGAAGATCGACAACGAAACGCGCGTATTCGCGGTCGCGCGACATTTCATCGGGTTGACGCAACAGCGCTGAAGGATGAACCG
>DMCG01000077.1:2602-3231 GCA_003445855.1 Spartobacteria bacterium
TCGCGCGTTTGTAAAGATGACACGCCGTGCAATCGCGCGCTGCTTCGCGCAGTTGCGACCAGCTCGATGTGTCCGGCGGCGTTGTTGGCCGCGCATATTCCTCGTCATTCGTTCGCATCTCTCGAATAGGAATCGAAAGTCGAGCGCGATTCGTATTCATTAACTCCGATGGCGATCCTGAAAACTGCGCGTCTGACTCTCCGGCCCTTTCGCGAAGAAGATGTCGATCTTCTGGCGGAACTGATGGCTAACCCCGACTTCATGCGCTTCTCTCTCGGTCCGAAGACGCGTGAACAAACCGCCGCGTTTCTCGAAAATGTCATCGGCTGGCATCGCGCCGGATTGCCATCACCGTTCGCGGTAGTCATCCGATCTGACGGCGTGCTTGTCGGCTACTGCGGATTTCTGCATCAGGAAGTCGACGGCGAGAAAGAAATCGAAATTGGATATCGGCTTCATCCTGATTACTGGAACCGAGGCATCGCCACCGAGGCGGCGAGAAAAGTGCGTGATCACGCCTTTGGCGATTTGGAACTGCCGCGCGTCATCTCACTGATTCATCCGGACAACGTGGCTTCGCGCCGCGTCGCGGAAAAAATTGGGATGCTCTTCGAGCGACAAACGGTTTT
>DMCG01000032.1:0-4569 GCA_003445855.1 Spartobacteria bacterium
GCAAACCGCTTCGTTCAAAGATGTTGAATAATTGTTACGATCATCCCGGGTAATCAGCAATGTGCCCATTTTTACCCCGCCGGGTGACACAACGAGTGACACAAATTTTCGCCTAGACAAAAAGCCGCATGGCGGAAATTCCATCATACGGCTTCTGTAAAATGCCGGTTTCGTTAGACTAAACCAAGCGAAGCAACTGTCGGCTCGTCAATTGCAGCTGTGATCGCCAGCCCGTGGTCGCGCTGGTAATCCGCGATTCCCGCGCGCGTGAGCGGCCCCAGCACACCGTCCACTGCGCCCTGATAATATCCTTGCGCCTGCAGTGCCGTCTGCACGTTCGCGATCACCTGGTCCGGTGGCAAGTCGTTGTAGCCGTAGATCGGACCATCGTAGGGATAATAAGCTCCAGGGTCGTAACCCCACGCCGGAAACCAGAATCCCGAATCAAAGAAAAACGGAAATGGTTGGGAGAAGACGAAAACGAAAACGATTCGGTTGTGATGGCGCCTCCACCAATCGCTATTGTGCCACTCGGTGCGGTAATTGCGAAAGGCCGTATATTGTTGCCCGCTAAAGCTGGAGCCTGTCCACCTATTGGTGACCGCTACACCCGTCTGTCCCCGGGCCGCACTGGTCATCGCCGCCGGCTGATTCACAATCGCAGTGTTCGTGCCTGGTTGCGGCGTCCTCGGCACCGCCTTAAACGTCGGTTGGCGAAACGGAGCGGTTGAAAAAGTGCGCTGCATTCCCCCCTGCGGAACATTGCTCACGCCTCCGCGGCCGCGCAACGGGGCCGCCTTTTGCGCACCCCTTTTCTGTGGCGGGTTGTTTTGCTCCTCCGCACGCGCCGTCAGCACGAGCGTTAAGCTTCCGATACAAATCAAAAGAAGGATTCGTTTCATAATTTTTTCCTCGAAGATTAGTCAAGGGACGCGGATATTTATTTAACCTCCTTAATTAAACACCAACGCCGGGCGGGAGTTGCGCTGCCTGCACGGCACACGATCGCGCCACCTGAATGACATTTATTGCGCAGACAAACGGCGCTAGCGCCGTACTTTCCCGATTATCCCGCTCAGTAATTAGTGGCCTGGAAATGGACTTGGGGCCACGCTTGCAGGCGCGCTCATGATCATCGCAATCGCGACGCTGTTCACTCGATGGCTCCGCCCCGCGACGCGCAAACAGGCGTTCACTATCGGAACTATCTGGGTCGTTCTGATGCTGCTGTTTGAAGTGGGACTGGGCCGTCTGATCATGCACCTTTCCTGGCACGCCCATCGGCTGAAACAAGTTTTTTTGGCCGTTAGACGGAGCGACTTACATAGCGAACGTCGTGCCGCGTTCACAAACAAAAACGGCCATCGCGGAAACCGCGATGGCCGTTGGAAAGGGAGCCGCTTCTTACGCGATTTGACGGCGTCGCAAGATCGACGTTGCGAAACCGATCATGCCGAGTCCGCAAATACCGATGATCGGCGCGAGCGCCGACACTTCGGGAACTGGCACAGAAACGGTGCCGACGTTGTTGATCTTCGTGCCACTTCCGTCGCTGCGAGTGCCTTGCGCGGCGAAATCCGCCGTGCGCAGTTGATTCGTATCAGATAACAGGGAAAACGTTCCGAGCGCCGCCGAACCGCTGATCGGCGTTCCAGCGTAGGTCCAGGTCAGATTCGGAATCGTCGGATTATCGGTGGGAGAGACCTGGCCGGGAGTAACGCCTTTGAGCAACGATGAGAAAGTCCATCCAGCCGGCTGCGTGTTTGACCTCGGCACAAATACACCGAAGTCGTAGATTGTGAAGAAATCGCCCGTCGTGACCATTTGGTTGACGGTCACGTTGCTGGCGTAATTCCATTGAAAATTCGAACCCGACGGCATGACGTTCGAAAGTGTCGGAATAATATCGGCGTGCGCAGCGAGGATCATTGCACCCAGTGCGATTGCTCCCAGAAAGTATTTTTTTCCCATAAGTTTTTTTGGTTGAGGCCGGAGTGCTGCCAAGTTTGACCCGAACTGTCAATAATAATAATTATATGTCGATCTTAGTTTCCGCCTGTCCCGGCGGGGACGTAAAATGGCTCTTCTGCGAATGAATTCTCTGCGCGGTGCGACAAATATTCCCTGGATTGCGTTGTGCGCGGTTGGTTTCTCCTCTTGGGCCATCTGGAGTTGCGCGGAGCACTGGCAAAATAATCCGAACTATTCATACGGCTGGGCCGTGCCACCGCTTGTTTTCGGCTTTGGGTTGCGGCGCGCAATGTTGGCGCGCTCCGAGATCCGCGTCACGGCGGCCACATTCTCGACGCCGGTTCTGATCATGTCGGCAATTGCGGCTGCCGCTGTGATTTTCCTCCTCGAATTTGCGCGCGTGCAAATGTGGCATCCCGAGATTGTGTTGTGGACGATCTGTCTTCTCGCGGTTGGCTTCAGCCTCGCCGCTTTTTGGTTTTGCGGCGGTTCAGAGTTGGCGAGAACCGAATTGTTTCCCGTTTGTTTTTTTCTTACGGCCGTGCCGTGGCCGCCGCGTTTCGAGCAGCCAATCGCCAGCGCGCTGATTCAATGGGTCGCCGCCGCGACGGTGGAAATTCTTCATTGGATCGGCGTCAGCGCGCAAACTGCCGGCGGCGCGATCGCACTGCCAACTGGTCTTGTTGGAATCAGCGAAGCTTGCAGCGGTATTCGATCGCTTCAGGCCGGCATCATGTTCGGCCTGGCCATGGGCGAATGGTTTCTCCTGCGCGCGTCGCGCCGCATCGCGTTACTTTTTATGTCGATCTTGTTCGCGCTCGCCACCAATCTCGCGCGCACTCTTTTATTGTCGATCCAAGCGGCGCGTCATGGCGTGAACTCAGTCGAGCAAGTGCACGACTTGATCGGCAACATCATGGTCACGGCTTTGATTGTTGGCATTTGGTTCGTCGGAAAATTGCTCGCAGCGCGCCCATCGCTGCTTTCCGCGACAAATTTCGCCGAGCGTTCTCGTAGTTTTTGGAAAACGCTGACCGCCACGCCGCAGCCCGCGTTTCGATCAATTTTTTTCGCGTGTCTCGCGGCGCTGATTTCCGCTCGCACCGTTTACGCCTGGATCGAGAAACAGGACCGGACACAGACCGCGCCGTTTTTCACTGCGCGCGCCGAAGCGTCGAACGGCAATCAACTCATTAAGATTCCGCGTGATATTTGGAATGAGCTTCGCCCGACGAGCGGCGAATATGTCCGGCGAAAAAATGTCGATCTTCCCGGCGGCGTCGCGGATTGCTTCCATTTTTTTTGGAAGCCCTCGGCCTGGAACCGGTTCGCGCTCGTGCATCAACCGGACATTTGCATGCCGGGCGTGGGCTGGAAATCCGTCGGTCCGCCGGAACCGCTGAATGTCGATCTTAACGGCGAGTCGTTGCAATTCTATGCGTTTCACTTTCGGCGCGGTCGCAATTTTGCGCTCGAACTTTGGGGCGTGTGGCGCAATGGCGAACCGGTTTCGTTGGATTACAACACTACGCAAGTGTTCGGCGTCGCGCCGGCGCCGGCGTCCATGCGTCTCGAAGGCAAACGCCGCTCGGCCACGGAAATTATCGCGTGCAGTTTGATCGGCGAAGGTCCCGAACCTTCGCGCGAAATTGCAGTGGCGGTTTTGCGTTCCGCCTTCGAATATAAGTCGAAATGAGCGAGCAAAACTCAGACACTCCACGAACGTTCAAAGATAAACGCCGCGCTTCGGCAAAAAAACGCATGCTCGTTTGGGCACTCCTTGTTGTGCTTCTCGTCGGCGTCGCCGCCTTTGGATTGAAGCCGGCTTATCACTGGCTGAAGGCGGGGCGCGCCGAGCAACTCGCCGCGCAAGGCGATTCGCTTGCTCAAAGCGGGAAGCCAAACGAAGCCGTCGAAAAATATCGCGCGGCTTTGCAGTTGGATCCGCTCGGTTATCGGCCGCTGGAAGCCGCGGCGCAGTTTGCGACTCGCAGGAATCGCCCGGAAGCGATCGAACTTTGGGAACAGGTGGTGCGATTGCCGCAGGTCACGACTACGGACAAGCAGGACTACGCGACGGTCCTTATCCGCTCAGGCCGAATGAGGGCCGCGGAAAAAATTATCAGCGAATTATTAAAATCGAATCCCGATGCACGAACGCTCGATTTGGCGGCGCGCTATTCGAGCAAGAGCGGCGACGAAGACAAAGCGCTCGAGTTTGCGCAGCTGGCGGCGAAGCGCGCGCCCGATGATGACGCCGCGCGTTTTGAATTAGCCAACGTTTTGGCCGCTTCGCATGATGACGCGCAGCGCGGCGAAGCGCGGAAAACTCTTTGGGCGCTCGCCGAAAAGGAGGGACCTTTCCGGCAGGCCGCGATCGAAGCGCTTGCGCGTTCGCCGGAACTTTCGCGCGAAGAACAGGAGCGCACCGTGCAAGCGCTCGCGAAGTTACCGTCGAGCGCGGTGAACGGACTTCTTGCTTTCGATTTGCAATTGCAACTTTCTCCCGAAAAGGCCGAGCAGATTTATGAAGACGCATCGGTGCGTTGGTCGCGCGGCGAAACCGCCGACCTGATCGAGCTCGCGCGCTGGCTTAAC
>DMCG01000032.1:4814-5994 GCA_003445855.1 Spartobacteria bacterium
TTGTCGAACGAGCAATTGCTGCTCACGCGCATGGACGCCATGGCGAACTCAGCGCGCTGGGATGAGATCGACAAGTTGCTCACGCGTCCCGATCTCTCGCTCGATCCATCCGTCGCCGAAAGTTTTCGGGCGCGCACTGCGCAGGAACGCGGCAGCACGCTTGACGCCGATGTGCATTGGAATCACGCCATCTCCCTTGCCGGTGTCGATCCTTTCAAATTGCGTTTCATCGCGAATTTCGCCGAGCAAAGCCACGCGAACGATGTTGCGTTGCGATGTTACGATCAAATGGCGCGCCTCCCTGGCCACGCCGCGTTCGCTTATCGTGCGATTCAACGTCTCGCCGAGCAAAGCGGCAACACGGTCGCGGCGCGCTCCGTCGCGGAAAAGATTTCCGCGATGGCGCCGGATGATCCGAACGCGCAAGACCAACTCGCTTATTTCGATCTTCTTCTTGGTCGAAATGTCGAATCCAACGCCGCGATCGCGCAGAAGCTCGCCTCACAATATCCGATGCGGCTTTCGTTTCGCGTCACGGCCGCTCTCGCATGTCTTCGCAAAGAAGACGCCGGTTCTGCGCTCGCGCAATTTAAAGGTCCGCCGATCGAGTGGAACCGAACACCGCCGGCATGGCGCGCGGTTTACGCCGCCGTGCTCGCGGCCAACGACCAGACCGCCGCCGCCCGAGAAATCGCCATAACGATTCCCGTGGAGCAGCTGAATCGAGACGAGCGCGCTCTCATCGCGCCGCTGACCGGTTCGCAGTAACGCGCAATTTTAGATCAGGCTCGACGAGCATTACCTGGATGGCGCCGTATTTCGGCTATGCCCGCAGCGATAAGCGACGGGGCGGGCGAACTCCAGTAATGGGCCGGCTCGTGGCGGATTTCGCCGAGAGCGCCGGCATCGATCACGTGATCGCGGTGGACCTGCACTCGCAGCAAGTGGAGGGATTCTTCCACATTCCGGTGGAGAATCTGTCGGCAGTTCCCGCAATCGCGGACACGCTGAAATCGCATTTGGAACCGGAGTCCGTCATTGTTTCTCCCGATGCGGGGCGAGTGAAAATGGCGTCGGCTTATGCTTCGCGAATGGGCTGTCCCGTGGCGGTCTTGCACAAGGAACGATTGAACGGAAGGAAAACCGCGGTCAGCAGAATCGTTGGCGAAGTCCGCGCAAG
>DMCG01000123.1:0-1468 GCA_003445855.1 Spartobacteria bacterium
TCCGCTACTTTTCGATAAGTTTGGTATTGTTCGTCTTCGGTGGGAAGAGTGTTGCGATTCAAATAAAGAAATTCCGTGCGATAAAGGCCGATTCCCTCGGCGCCATTGGCTGCGACCGCATCGACATCGCCCGGAAGTTCGATATTGGCGGAGAGGACGATGTGGCGTCCGTCGCGCGTGGTCGACTTTGTCTCGCGAAGCTCTTTTAACTGTGTAACGACTTTGACTCTTCTTGACTCGATTTCGCCGTAATGCGCCAGCGTCTCCGGCGTTGGATCGACAATGAGCAAGCCGTTTGTGCCGTCGAGCAGCACATGTTGGCCGGTCTCGAGTTTTTCGGTCACGTCATGCAACCCAACGATCGCGGGAATGTTGAGCGAGCGCGCCATGATCGCGGTATGCGAGGTGCGACTGCCGAGATCGGTGGCGATGCCGAGGACGCGCTCCCTGTTTATGGTCGCCGTGTCCGAAGGCGTGAGATTGTGCGCGACAAGAATGTGCGGCTCGGTCAAAGCGAGAAATGTCTTCGGAGCTTTTCCCTGTAAGTTGCGGATCACGCGCTTCGTTACGTCCTGGATGTCGAGGGCGCGCTCGCGCAAATAGGGATCGTCGATCTTGCTTAACGTCTCTGCATAACCGCTAGCGACCTCCTGAAAGACCCACTCCACATTGCAAAGATCGGTCTGCAGTTTGCGCAGCACTTCGTCGATCAAAGTGCGATCCTCAACCACGAGCAGGTGGGCGTCGAAAATGCCCGCGTCTTTCGCCCCGATCGATTCGGCGATCTTTTGCTGCATCTCGAGAATCTGCACGCGCGTCTGAATGAGCGCCGTTTCGAAGCGCCCAATCTCGTTCGTGATTTGCGAGGCCTCGATGTGGTAGCGCGCGACGTCGTCGAGGTCATCACGCACGACGTGAATCGCGCCCTGGGCAATTCCGGGGGAAACGCCCGCTCCCTGAAATTGAATTTCCCGCCGCGCGTTATCGCTCATCCACCTGCCAGAGTAACGGGGATGTCAATCTTCGTTGAAGCACGCGTTGATTAACTCCTCCAGTTCCTCCATCGCCTTGCCCGCATCCGGACCCTCGCAGCGGATGCGCAGCTTCGATCCCTGCCCGGCCGCCAGCATCATCAAACCCATGATGCTCTTGCCATTGACTTCTTCGCCTTCCTTGGCCACCCAAATTTCCGAGCGGTAACGGCTCGCGATGCGCACGAACATCGCCGCCGGACGCGCGTGGAGACCGAGCCGATTCACAACCGAAATTTCCTTCTCGATCTTCTGGCCGCGCGATGCGGCGGCGGCTCGGCGGTTCAACAATCCCATTATGTCGATCTTGGCTCCATCAAATTGAGCAGCTTGGTGTTGAACTCGAGGGCGCTGTTCTGGCCGAGGCCCTTCAGCTTTTGATCCATCGCCGCGACCTCGATCAGGCGCGCGATATCGCGGCCCGGCCGCACCGGAAT
>DMCG01000123.1:1791-2636 GCA_003445855.1 Spartobacteria bacterium
CGATCCACCGCCTCCAGTTCCTGCCACTCTTTCAAGGTAACGACGAGATCGAGGCGCTTCTCGATCCGGATGCTGCCGATCCCGAAAATATTCGCGACGTTGATGATGCCAATGCCGCGAACTTCCATATGATTGCGAGTCAGCTCCGGGGCCGTCGCCATGAGCTCGCGTCCCTCCAAGGAAGTGATGCGCGTCACATCGTCAGCCACGAGACTGTAGCCGCGCTCAATCAATCCAAGCACACATTCGCTTTTGCCGATGCCGCTGGCACCGCGAATCAAGACGCCGACGCCAAGAATATCCGCCATGCTTCCGAACTCAGTCACCGTCGGCGAAAAATCGACTTCAAGCGCGATGGTCGCCGCATTGATAAACTTCATTGTGATCATCGGTGTGCGAAACACGGCGATCTTCTCTTCTGCCGCGACCGCCAGCAGCGCCGGATCGAGATGAAATCCGCGCGAGACCACGAGGCACGGAATTTTTCGGGCGCAGAGATCGCGAAAGCGTTTTACGCGAAGTTTTCGCGCCAAACTTTTGAGATAGGTGTGCTCAGCGGCGCCCAGGACCTGCACGCGCTTCTCCGCGAAATAACTGAAAAAACCGGAAAGCGCGAGACCCGGGCGATTGATGGTGGGCTCGCGGATTTTCCGATGAAAGCCCACGCGCGGACCTTCCAGCTTCATGTGTAATTTTTCCGCGTGCAAATTGTAAAAGCTCTCGACCGTGACAACCGGCACGCTCTTCTGCTGATCGTTTGTCGATGTAATCGTCTGGGTGCCGCTGCGCTTCGCCATAAACACCTAACTTGTAACGCCGAAGCGGCGCGATTTCCAATCTGCATC
>DMCG01000123.1:2951-3142 GCA_003445855.1 Spartobacteria bacterium
ATCGCGCGTTAGCAGTTTCAGGATAGCATCATGATCAGCCTCGAGGCGGGTTGTAATCCCGACCTTGCGACGATGGTTTTTGCTCAGCTTGTTCGATGGCGCCATTAATTTCTTCACTGTCCTCCAAAGATAAAATGCCGAGCCGTGGACGATAAAGACGACACCACGCGTGCATCGCGTCTTTGGTCGTT
>DMCG01000125.1:0-7503 GCA_003445855.1 Spartobacteria bacterium
CGAAACGGCACGTGTGGTGGCGATTTTGCGGGACGTGGAAGCAGAGGCGCCGGTGACGTTTGCTTTTCATTCGCCGCCGCCTTTCCGATTCAAATCGAGCGCACGACCGCTCGGTCATGAACTGCCGTCGGGTCAGCGGCTCGCGGAAAATGCGGCGCGCCTTGCAGGCGCGATCCCGGTCGACCGCGAAGCGAAGCCGCGCGGGCCATCCTTTCTGCGCCGGTTGCGCGAGATCGAGGGCGCTCTGGAATGGGCAAACGCGAGTCTCACGATATCAGCTGAAGTGCACCACGCCTTCACCCTATCGGCGGAATGGCTGCTCGATAATGCCTATTTAATTCGGGAACAGGTGACGGATCTGCGGCGGAGTCTCCCCCAAAAATATTATGGAGAGCTGCCTCTCATCGCCAGCGGTCCTCAGATGGGATTGCCGCGGGTCTATCATGTGGCCTCGGAAATGGTGGCCGAAAGCGGCGGGGCCTTGGAGCCGGAGATTATCCGGAAATTTCTGGTCGCATTTCAGGAGATCACGCCGCTGGATATCGGAGAAGTCTGGGCCCTGCCGCTGATGTTGCGACTGCAGTTACTCGAATGTCTGCGCGTGCTTGCGATCCAGGTCGAGCAACAGCAAAGCCAGAGCGAGGAGGCGGACTTTTGGGCGAACCGGCTAATTACCGCCGTGCGCCACAATTCGCCGCAGTTGCTCAGGAAAATGGAGGAACTGATGGAACGGTATCCCGAGCCGACGCCCCATTTTGCGAGCGAACTGGTGGCGCATCTCTACGACGAAGAGGCGGCGCTTCCGCTAGTGAGCGGCTGGCTGGAGCGCTCGCTCCGCGCGCCCCTGCTTGAGGTAATGCAGCAGGAAAATCGGCGCCAGGCCGTGCAGCAGACCGCGCTCGCCAATGTGATCACCAGTTGCCGCCGCCTCGCGCAAATCGCCTGGCGGGAACTTTTCCAATCGATCAGCTGGGCGGAAAGCGAATTGGCTGCCGATCCCGCCGGCGTTTATGCCCGCCTGGATTTTGAGACGCGTGATCGATGCCGGAGCGCGGTGGAGGAAATCGCCCGATGGTCAAAGTGTTCCGAACAAAAAACCATCGACCAGGCGTTGGCGCTGGCGAAGGCAGCCGAGGACGAAGTCGCGCGACACGTCGGCTATTATTTGATCGACGCGGGCCGGCCGGCGCTCGAGCGGGCGACGAGCGCCAGAGTTCCGCTGGCGGAACGATCGCGCCGAGGGCTCCGCGCGCACGCGGCGGGCTCGTTCTTCGGGAGCATTTTCCTGCTTACGGTCGCGATGGTGGCAGCGCCTCTCCTTTTCATTTCTGAATCGGTTCATGGGCTGACACTCGGGCTGCTGGGATTTCTGCTGCTCTTGCCCGCGAGTGAGCTGGCGGTGCTGGCCGTGAATTATTTCGTGACCTCGCTCCTGCCGCCGGAGGTCTTGCCCAAAATGTCCTTCGAAAAAGAAGGCATTCCTGATGATTGCCGCACGCTCGTGGTGGTGCCGCTGTTGCTGACCACTCCGGACGCGATCCAAAACGAACTCAACCGCCTGGAAATTCGTTACCTCGGAAATACGGATGCGAATCTGCGCTTTTCGCTCCTGACCGATTTTGCTGACGCACCGCGGCAGAGCATGCCGGAGGATACAGAGTATATCGACATCGTGACCCGCGGGATCGAGGAACTGAATCGCCGGCACGGAGCGGGGCGCTTCTTTCTTTTTCATCGCGGACGCTCGTGGAGCGAGAGCGAGCAACGCTGGATCGGCTGGGAGCGCAAGCGCGGCAAGCTCGAGCAACTCAATCGATTCCTCATCGGCGAATCCGCGCCCGAGCTGGAAGGATTTCTCTGCGCAGGCGATCGCGCGCAGCTCGAAGGCGTTCGGTTTGTCATCACGCTGGATGCCGATACCCAATTGCTGCGCGATACCGCCCGGAGGATGATCGAAACCCTGGCGCATCCGCTGAATCAGGCGCGCCTTTCGCCGGATGGTCGCCGCGTGATTCGCGGCTACACGATCATTCAACCAAGCGTCAGCGCCTCGCTTCCGAGCGCCACCGCGACGTGGTTCTCACGAATCTTTGCTGATCCGCGTGGGATCGATCCTTATACGCACGCGGTCTCGGATGTTTACCAGGATTTGACCGGAGAAGGCAGTTATCACGGCAAAGGCATCTACGAACTGCAGACATTTCACCGCCTCTTGTCCGGGCGATTTCCAACGGCGCACTTGTTGAGCCATGATCTGCTGGAAGGCTGCCATGTCCGCGTGGGGCTGGCGACCGACATTGAACTGCTGGATGTCTTTCCGAGCAGTTACATCGCGTGGTGGAATCGGCAGCACCGTTGGATTCGCGGCGACTGGCAAATCTTTGACTGGCTGAAACCACGCGTGCCCGTGGGCGGCGGCGGCACTGAACCCAACCCGCTTTCCGCTTTCAACCGGTGGAAGATCTTCGACAATCTGCGCCGCAGTCTGGTGCCGCCAGCGACCGTGGGCCTCCTCCTGACGGGCTGGTTTTTCACGCCTGCTCCGATGCTGTGGAGCGGGATTATCGCGGGCCTGATGTTGTGGCCGGTCCTGAATTCTCTCCTCGCGCTTTTGTTCCATCCGCCGCCGCCCGGGACGAGGTTCTGGCGCGATCCGCGAGACCGCCTGCTGCGCTCGATGTTCGCGGTTATTTTTCTGCCGGATTATGCGGGCATGGCACTCGATGCGATCGCTCGCGTTACCTACCGCCGAATCGCGTCGCATCGGCTGATGCTCGAATGGGAGACGGCGCTAGACGCTCACCAGCGCGCAAAAAATCAGCAACTGCAGTTTGTTCTGAGCCGGCTTTGGATCCCGGCTGCAAGCGTGCTTCTTTTCGCCGGCGCGGCCTGGCGGGGAACTTCGGCCATGATGGCCGCCGAGCCGTTCCTCCTTTTGTGGGCGCTCTTTCCGGTGGCGGTGATGGTGATCAATCGCCCCGCGAAGAGCTGGCGCGGTGGAATTTTAACGGCGGACGATCGGCGGTTCCTGCGCACCGCCGCGCGACGAACCTGGAGATACTTCGATGATTTTGTCGGACCGCAGACCTCCTGGCTGCCGCCGGACAATGTCCAGGAAACGCCAAGCCGGCAAATTTTCCTGCGCACTTCACCGACGAACATCGGGCTGTGGATGCTGGCGACCGTGGCGGCCAATGATTTTGGTTACATCACGATCGACGACCTGGTGGAGCGCAACCTCGGCACGCTGGAAACGGTGGGGCGGCTCGAGCGTTTCGAAGGCCACCTCCTTAATTGGTACGACCTGAGCACGCTGGAGCCGTTGCGTCCACGCTACGTCTCCACCGTGGACAGCGGGAATTTGCTCGCCAGCCTCTGGACTTTCGAAACCAGCTGCGATGAACTGGCCGCGCGTCCCCTTCTGGATGCGGGCGCATTGCGTGGAATAGCCGACACGCTAAGCGTGCTCCGGCAAATCGCCGCCACCATGAAAGAAGCAGAACGCCCTCCTGCGTTTCTCCGCCTGGCGGAACTGACGACGGGCCAGGCGGTGGATCTGGAGGAAATCATCCTGCGCGTACGGGCGGCTCGCCGGCCCGCGCAGGATCTTCTGCTCCACTACAGCGGGCAGGAAACCGACCCGCGCGCTTATTGGGCCCAACAGATTTCGAAGCAGGTCGCGGCGTGGAATGGCGTCATCGACAAATATCTTAAGCCGGTGGAAATCCTGATGGCTCCGCCAGCGCAATTGATGTCGTTAGGCGAAGCGACGCACGAATCCCGGCGGGACGCGCTCGCCGCTACCTTTTCGCTGCGCAACATTGCCATCGAGGGCATCTCCGGGCTGGTGCCGCTGCTTGCTTTTCATGAGCGGCGAGAGGACCAGGAGATTCCTCCCGACGTGCGCGAGTGGCTCGATCTTCTCGTTACCGAGGTGGAGCATTCGCGCCGGAGCGCCTCGGAGCAGCTCGCGCAATTGGACGAATTGATCGCCAAGAGCCAGCAACTGGAAGGCAGCATGGGGCTGCGATTTCTCTACGATGAGGAACGGCGGATTTTTGCCATTGGCTACCAGGTGGCGGAGCGCCGACTCGACACCTCGTTTTACGATCTGCTCGCAAGCGAAGCGCGCCTAACGAGTTTCCTGGCCATCGCGCGCGGCGAAGTGCCGGTGGAACATTGGTGGGCTTTGAGCCGGCCCTTTGGCTCCGCCTACGGGCGGCTGCCACTTCTCTCCTGGAGCGGGACGATGTTCGAATATTTGATGCCGCTCTTGTTCACCCAGACGCATGAGAATTCGCTGCTCGATCGCGCCTGTTACGACGCCGTGCACTGTCAAATTGCCTATGCCCGGCAAAACCGCGCACCGTGGGGCATCTCGGAATCCGCCTTTAGCGCGCTCGACCGGCACAACGTCTATCAATACCGGGCCTTCGGCGTGCCGGCACTGGCGTTGCAGCGCGGGCACGAACGCGACCTGGTAGTGGCGCCGTATGCGGCAGCGCTCGCTCTCGCCGTGGAACCGGCCGCCGCCACGAAGAATTTGCGGTGGCTCGCCACCCTGGGCGACTCTGCGCTACTCGGCGACTACGGCTACTACGAAGCGATCGATTATTCGCGACACACCGAACCCAGCGGCGCGGCCGGGATCATCATCCATTGCTACATGGTCCATCACCAGGGGATGTCGCTCCTCGCCTACGACAACGCTTTACACGACAATGCGATGCGGAGGCGTTTCCATTCTGACGCGCGCATTCGCGCCACGGAGCCGCTGTTGCACGAGCATATCCCCGAACAAATTTTGCCGACCACCGGTGAGATGCCCGAGGAGCGGCCGCTGCCTCGGACGACCCCGATCGTCGGCGCCGCAGCCGCCGTCGCGCAAACACCCGACACCTCCACGCCTCGCATTCACCTGCTCTCCAACGGAACCTGCTCGGTTACCGTGACGAACTCCGGCGGCGGCTGTCTGCGCTGGCTGGATTTGGACGTCACACGGTGGCGCGCCGATACGACCTGCGACATGCCGGGGCCGGTTTGTTATATCCGGGATTTAGAAAGCGGGACGATCTGGAGCAACACCCATCAACCGGTCCGAACTCCCGAGAGCCGGTATACCTGGAGTTTTACACCGGACAAAGCGGAGTTTCGCCGGAAAAGCGTGCCGTGCGACACCTTTACGGAAATTGTTATCTCTGCAGAAGACGACGCCGAAGTCCGACGCGTGACACTGGTGAATACCTCACGCAAATCGTGTCGGCTGGACCTGACCAGTTATATGGAGCTCGCTCTCGCGCCGCACAAGACCGATCGCGCGCACCCCGCCTTCAACAAACTCTTCATCGAAACCGAATGGCTGCCTCATTGTGAAGCCCTGGTCGCCCGGCGCCGCCTCCGCGCTCCGGACGATCGTCCGATCTGGGCCGCGCACCTCATGGTCGCAGGGTCTTCCCCTTTTATCGACTCGACCGAGTTTGAAACCGACCGCGCGCAATTCCTCGGCCGGGGCCGTACGCCAGAAAATCCCGAAGCGATCACCCGCAGCCTAACGAATCGGGTCGGGGCCATGCTCGATCCGATCTTCAGCCTGCGCCGGCGCGTCACGATCCTGCCTAACCAGCGATTTCAGTTTGCGCTCGTCACCGTGGTGGCGGAGTCGCGCGAAGCGGTTATCGGACTGGCCGAGCGCTACGCAGAGTTTCACACTTGCGCACGCGCTTTTGAGACAGCATGGACCCATTCCCAACTGGAGATGCGCCGGCTCCACATCCGCCCCGGCGATGTGCAAATCTTTCAACAACTGGCGGCCCTCATTATCTTTCCGCAGGCCCAACTGCGACCGCCGCCCGCGCGTCTGGGGCGCCGGGCCGAGGGTCAGCGCGCGCTCTGGCGGCAGGGCATTTCCGGCGACCTGCCGATTGTCGTCATCATGATCGGTCACCTCCGCGACATCGAAGTCGTGCGCGAAATTTTGACTGCGCATACCTTCTGGAATCTGCGTGGCTTGAAGGTCGATCTCGTGCTCGTGAGCGAGGAACCGCCGAGTTATGACGAACCGTTGACCGCTCACCTGCGCCAGCTCACCGAAGCGCAGGCGTACCTGACCGGCGTGGATCAACCCGGTGGCGTTTATCTTCGCTCGGCGACTAAGATTTCGAAGGAAGAGTTGATCGCGCTTCAGGCTGCTGCGCGGATGGTCCTGGTCGCAGCCCGCGGCACGCTCCGCCAACAACTTGCCGCGACCACACCCGTCATTGTGAAACCGCGGCGCCTAATGCCCGCCCGGCAATTCCACGAAGAGCCCTCCGCGCCCCTGGCGTTCATGGAGTTGAAATACTTCAACGGTCTCGGCGGTTTTACCGAGGACGGAAAGGAATTTGTCATCTATCTGGGTCCCGGCCGGCAAACGCCGCTTCCCTGGATCAACGTCATGGCCAATCCAAAGTTCGGCGCGTTTGTTTCCGAGTCGGGCGCCGAATTTGTCTGGGGCCGAAATAGCCAGAACGATCGCCTCACACCGTGGTTTAACGATCCGATCTCCGATCCGCCCGGGACGGCCATCTACATCCGCGATGACGACATCGGCGTCGTTTGGTCGCCCACGCCCCAACCGATCCGGGAGAAGGACGCCTATCGCGCGCGACATGGGCAGGGTTACACAACCTTTGAACACAACAGCCACGCGATCGAACAACGGCTGCTCACCTTCGTGCCGGTCGATGATGCCGGCGGCCTGCCGGTGCGCCTTCAGCGACTGCGCTTGCGCAACAACTCGTCGCGCCGACGGAAGATGACCATCACCTCCTACGCCACTCTTGTTCTCGGATCCGATCCCGAGGAAACCGGCATGCACGTGGTGACGAAATGGGACTTGCAAAGCGAGAGCCTGATTGCCCGCAATTCCTACAACCCGGAATTTTGCGAATGCATCACTTTTGCCACTTCGACTCCAACGCCTACTTCGTTCACCGGTGATCGCGCCGTGTTTATCGGGCGCAACCGCTCGCTGCGCGATCCGGCCGCGATGGAGCACGAACGATTGACCGGCGACGTTGGCGCTGGCCTCGACCCTTGCGCAGCCGTGCAGGTCGTGGTCCAGATCGACCCGGGACAAAGCGCCGAGATAACCTTTCTTCTTGGGCAGGCGGACGACGAAGAAAAAGCACGCGCCCTCGTTGACCGATTTCGCGATCCCGCGAACGTCGAAGCCGCATTCCAGGAAACCCGCCACTGGTGGGACCGGCTCCTGAGCACGATCCAAGTGGAAACGCCCGAGCTTTCGACAAATTTTCTGCTCAATCGCTGGCTGGTTTATCAGACGCTCAGCTGCCGTTTCTGGGGCCGCACCGCTCTTTATCAATCGAGCGGCGCTTACGGTTTCCGTGACCAATTGCAGGATGTCATGGCCCTCGTGCACGCGGCGCCCGACATCGCGCGCGACCACATCCTGCGCGCGGCCGCGCGACAATTCGTGGAAGGCGATGTCCAGCATTGGTGGCA
>DMCG01000125.1:7782-10087 GCA_003445855.1 Spartobacteria bacterium
CGATCCTCGATCAGATGGTTCCGTTCCTCGAAGCCAAACCACTCGAGGCCCAACAGACAGAGAGCCTCTCCATTCCGGTCGCTTCCCACACGGAAGGTTCGCTGCTGGAACATTGTCGGCGCGCCATCGCTCGCGCCGCCACCGCTGGTCCGCATGGATTGCCGCTGATCGGGGGAGGCGATTGGAACGACGGTCTCAACCGCGTCGGACTGGGCGGCAAAGGCGAGAGCGTCTGGCTTGCCTGGTTTGAGAGTTGTGTGCTTGAAGATTTCGCTGAGCTGCTAACACTGCGCGAGCTCGGCGAGGAAGCGCGCGCCTGCCGCGCCCGCGCCGCCCAGCTCGCAAAGACGATCGACGCTCAGGCGTGGGACGGAGCGTGGTATCGCCGCGCATACTTTGACGATGGCGCCCCTCTCGGATCCAAGGAAAACGCTGAAGCTCGCATCGATTCACTCCCGCAAACTTGGGCCGCGATTTCCGGCGCAGGTAGTCCCGATCGCGTTGACGTGGCGCTCCTATCGCTCGAGGAAAACCTCGTGCGTGAAGCCGACGATCTGATCTTGCTCTTTACTCCGCCCTTCGACAAAACCTCCGCCGACGTTGGCTACATCAAGGGTTATCCGCCGGGCGTGCGGGAAAACGGCGGCCAATACACTCATGCCGCCGCCTGGGTTGCCATGGCTTTCGCGCGCCGGGGCGATGGTGACAAGGCCGTTCGACTCTTGCGGATGCTGAATCCGGTCGAGCGCGCCCGGGAAGACGAGGATCGCGAACGCTACAAGGTCGAGCCTTACGTCATGGCGGGCGATGTTTACTCGTTAGCCAGCCAGGTCGGACGCGGCGGCTGGACTTGGTACACGGGCGCGGCGGCTTGGACGTACCGCGTCTGGCTCGAGGAAGTTCTGGGATTCCAACGCCGCGGCGATGCGCTCACCATCAACCCGGTCATACCAAAAGATTGGGCCGGATTTCGTATCCAATACCGTTATCAAAACACCCTCTATCGCATCGCGGTCGAGAATCCAGACCACTGTTCCCGAGGTGTCACCCTGGTGGAATTGGATGGAGTCGCGGCAGCCGACAAAATCGTGACGTTGCGTGACGACGCGCTGCCTCACGAGGTGCGTGTTCTCCTGGGAACCAAACAGCCGGCGTGAGGATCATCTGCTCGCGGCCGCACTCCCGGAGCAGATATATCGCGACGGCCGCTCGGAATAAGTAGCATATTTGGTAACCAGGTAAATTCTGCCTCGGATCGGCCGTGGTTAAGAGTCACCTGGAGTGTAAGGCAACGGCGACGTAAGAAGGACCAGTCCTGGGGAAGAGGGCTCGTTGGAAAGCGTGAATTGGGATGCTTATCGCAGATTTGCAAGGCGATGCGCAGCAATCCAGCAGGTGCGATCTGATCGGTAGCTTATTCGGTAGCGTCTCACACAACCTGGCCCGTGTGCTAGAATGACGGGTGTTCTGCTCGTCCATCGTGGTGAGGCCAATTTTGCGCTGGAAGGCCATTTTCCCCTCGTAAAACGGTTGCGTTTTGAAACGGCGAGCGATGTTTTGAAAGCGATGATTTCGCAATCCTAAGTCTGGCGCGTCTGCCAGCTTTGACGCCTTCGAAAGATGGCGTGTTGCGAGGGAAAGCGGTAAATGTTTGGCGAACTGTTGACGAATAACCCCGATTGGACGCCCTGCACAGGCGTCGATTTACCTGGGTAGCAAAATTTCTTTAATTTCACGCTGACGAATAGAGGCCGTCTGCGTAATACGCTGATGTGACAAATTCGCTCGGCCTTCTCGATAAGAAGGCTTTGGCGCGGGAACTCAGTGTCTCCGCCAGAACGATCGATAACTTAATGGCGCGACGCGCAATTCCGTATATCAAGGTCGGCCGTCTGGTTCGGTTCGATGTTCAAAAGGTCAAGGCCGCTCTCGCTCGCTTCGAAGTCCATGAAGTTGCCAGTCGTTATGTGGGGCGAACATACAAAAGCGCTAACTGTGCACAGAAAGGGGCGGGAATCGTGAAAAAGTTTTGTCACCCTCATCCGAAATTTAGGATGATTTCAGAGCACTCCCGATGACTCCAGATAGAGGGAAGAATGGGATTTGAGGTTCTGTTTGGAGGCGGTTTCGAATTAGGAAACCTCCGTTCTATCCGTTGAACTACGGGGACAGGCAAATTTCAGATATCAGATTTCAGAAGTCAGAGATCAGAGTGCAGATTTCGGATGTTAGCGCGAGAGCCGGGCTGAGTCGATACCGCATGCGAAAACTTCGCGACCTCGTTGGCATCGCGGGTGCTTTAAGA
>DMCG01000013.1:0-4138 GCA_003445855.1 Spartobacteria bacterium
GTCGTCTGACTCAAATGTTCGATGCTCGCTTTCAAGTTCTGCATGTTCGTTGAGGACAATGCATCCTCGTTCAATCGCGTAAATGTTCCGTTAATATTCTGGACCGCGCTGCGCATGTCTTTGACCAAAGCGCCGCCTTCGCGTGTGAGATCGTCGAGCCCGGTCTCGCGCGCACCGCTGATGTAGGCGTTCGGCGACAAGTACGTCTTCGGTTGTCCGGCCGGCATCGTCACGTTTACGAACCGATCCCCGAGCAAACCGGAGCTTCCCACCGTGAACTTGCTCCCCTCGGGAACTTTGACGTAATCATAAATCTTCAGCGGCACATCCACGCCATTGCCCTCGCGCACCAGCCGCGGACCTCCGGAGACCTTTCCGATTTTCGCTCCACCGAGCAAGACGTCGGAACCTTTTAATAATCCGCTCGCATCATTGAAGCGAATGGTGAGACCGTAATAGGTTTTAAAACCCTCACCCAGCCGGCCGAATTGCACAACCAGCGCAGCTACCATCGCCAATCCAACAAAAACGAATGCGCCGACTTTAAATTCCAAACCTCGCTCGTGCCGATTCATCGCAAATTCCTAAATCTTATTGTCGATCTTAGCAGCATTTTCGGTTCGCGTCAGATCAGAAATGAACCGCAGATTACGCGGATGAACGCGGATTTTTGTAGGGCAACCGCTCCGGTTGCCGAGCTTTCGAACGGCAGGCGATGCGCCTGCCCTACAATTTTTCGCCGGACGCTCGCTGCTCTTCGGAACGCCCGAGCAGAAAATCCTGGATGATGGCATCGTTGGTTTTTTCGAGCTCGCGCGGCGTTCCATGAAAATAGACGCGGCCTTCGTGCAGATATGCGACGCGATCAGCAACGTGAAACGCATTTTTCATGTCATGGGTGACGGCAATGCTCGTCACACCAAATCGTTGCTGCAACCGCCGGATCAATCGGTTGATGCTGTCCGATACAACAGGATCGAGTCCCGAAGTCGGCTCGTCGTAAAGAATGCAGGATGGGCGCCGAACGATGGCGCGCGCCAGACCGACGCGCTTTTTCATTCCCCCGCTCAAATTCACCGGCATTTTCTTTTCCTCGCCTTGCAGTTCCATCACCTCGAGCATTTGATGCACTTTCTCGCGGAGCACCTTCGGGTCGCGCTCGCCCGCTTCGCGCAACGGGAAAGCGATGTTTTCTTCCACGGTCATCGAATCGAAAAGGGCCGCCCCCTGAAAAAGAATGCCGATCTTCGGGCGGATCATGGCCAGTTGTCGCTCGTTCATGGGAATGATGTTTTGCCCTTCGATCCAAATTTCTCCCGCGTTCGGTTTCATCAATCCCACCAGATGTTTGAGCAAAACACTTTTCCCGCCGCCACTGCGACCGATGATGGCCAGCGTTTCGCCGCGCGCCACATCGAGATCGACTCCGCGCAAAATATCCTGCGTGCCGATGCGCTTCACGAGACCGTGCACCGCGATCATTGAAGCATTGATGGATGACGGTTGAAAGTTGTTAGACAATGCTGAAGATGGCGGCGCGTCGATCATCCCAACGTAACGTCCAACGCTCAACGTCCAACGTCCAATATCGAATCCGACATCATTGCCATGCTCCGCTGCTCTAATCCGACACGCCTCCCGCGGACACGTTTATTGATACCCGGCCGGGTAAATGATGTTGAGCAACATCGTGAGAAAGAAATTGCAAATCAGAACCGCGAGCGAACTGTTCACCACCGCCTCAGTCGTGGCGCGACCCACGCCCACCGCGCCCTCGCGCGCGGTCAATCCTTTGTGACAACTGATAAAGACAATCAGTATCCCGAAACAGAACGCTTTCGACAGGCCCATGATGATGTCGCGGTTCCGGGTCCAGCGCACCATGTTGGCCATGTAGTACGTGCCGTTAATCTCGAGGAGAAAAATCGCGATGAAATATCCGGCGGCAATGCCGACGGCGATGCACTCGGCCACGAGTAGCGGCATCGAAATCATCATGGCGAGAGCGCGTGGCACGACAAGATAATCGGTCGGATAAACCGCGAGAGCGCGCAACGCATCGATCTGCTCGGTCACTTTCATCGTGCCGATCTCGGCCGACATGGCTGCGCCCACGCGACCCGCCACCATCAGTGCCGTGAGCACCGGGCCGAGTTCGCGGCAGATCGCGACCGATACCACTGCACCGGTGGCCGATCCCATTCCAAGTTTGTTGAATTGGAAGAATGTTTGCGCCGAAAAAACCGCGCCGGTGAAGCCGCCCGTGATCACAACAACGACCTGCGAGAGCAAGCCGATCTCCACGATTTGATTGAAAAACAATTTCCAACGGAACTTGTGCGTGAAAATCGAACGAAATGTGTCCGCCGCAAGGAGCACGACTTCGCCGAGATATTGGAGAAACGCGAGAAACGCGCCCCCAAGCGCGTTGAATAGACGAACGATCATCTGGACGAGCGCACGGTGACAATGCGTCGGGCTTGGTTCAAACGCTCAGCGGCTTCGTTTTTGATTTTGGGCGCAACTCCGGCGGAATGGCGCCGATAAAGCGCGGATCGAGGTCGAGTTTTTTGAAGATGGCGCGAATTTCTCTGGCGGTAATCGTTGGTTCGTCGAGCTCGAGATAAACGAGATCGTGGTTGCTATCCACTTTGTAGCGCAGGCCGGGAATGGCTTCGAGCTGATGATCCAACTCCAGGACCTTGTTCAAGTCCCGCAGTCCAGTCGCATAAACTTCCAATTCGATCATTCCGGCGGAAGTTTACGAGCGCGACGAAAACGATGCAACGGTTTAACGTCGCAACGCCAGTTTGATTTCGTCGCGCAATTGCAAGGCGGTCATTTTGACCGCCGGGTTCAAATAATTGGCGGCGAAGATCGCCAACCTACAATTAAAAAACTTTCACCAAAACGCCTCAATGTTTGCGCGTCGCGCAAAGCTGCGATAGGAAGATGTCGATCCTGGCGATTGTCGACCTTACCAATGAAGCGCGCGATTAAAGTTTTTTTTTCGATCGAAGTTTTTCTCGGCGCTCTTTTTTTTACCGGTTGCGAAACTGTGCCGGAAGGAATCCAGCAGGCGAAGATCGCGATGGCGCAAAAAATCCAAGCCGAGCCGCTGGGCGATTATTTTATCGGCCGCCGTTATTACAAACCGGATTTCAAGTTTTGGGGTTACGTGCGCCGGCCAGGTCAGCCGTGGAGCACGGGGCAGTTGGTGATGTTGAATGAGAAACAAAAAATCGCGCCCGATCGCGAACAATTGAAGTTCGGCAGCGACAACAATTACGAATACAAACTCTACGGCGACTTCAGCGGCGACAAAGTTTACGAGCCCGCCAGCAACACCATCTATCCGGAATTTACTTTGAAAGGTTACGAATTGATCTCGACGAATCCAACGCCGATTTTCAAAAGTCAGTACAGCGGCCGTGCCCAGGCGGCGGAAACTCGGTATATGATCGAGAAGCCGGAGTAAATAATTGCCTGCACAAAACTCGCGCGATCCGCTCGCCGGGGAGTTTTTGCGCTATCTCGCGGTGGAGAGGAACGCATCGCCGCGTACGCTCAAGGCATACCGGGAAGCGCTGGCGGCTTTTCGCGTCCAAAACAAAACGCCCTGGAAGAAATGCACGGCGGATGATTTTCGTGACTATTTGTTCGCGCTGATGAAGCGCGAACAAGCGCGGTCATACATTCGATTGCAGTTTTCCGCGTTGCGCACGTTTTACGGATTTCTCGTTGCACGGAAACGATTGCGGCGCGATCCGGTGCGCGAGCTGCAACTGCCGAAGATCGAGAAGAAACTTCCGCTTGTGCTCACGAAACAGCAAATCGAGGAGTTGCTGGCCGCGCCGCTGCGAGTGGCGAAGAATCGTGCCGCACCCGTTTGGATGCCGCTGCGCGACGTCGCAATCATGGAACTTTTTTACAGCAGCGGTCTGCGCTTGAGCGAACTGGCAGATCTCGATGTTGCCGATGTCGATCTTTACACCGAGTCGGTGCGCGTCTTCGGCAAAGGCCGCAAAGAACGCATTTGTCCGGTTGGTTTTCCGGCGCTCGAAGCAATCTCGCGTTATCGCGCGGCGGCGAACGTGCATTCCGGGCCGCTCTTTATAAATAAATTACGCAAACGAAT
>DMCG01000013.1:4455-6458 GCA_003445855.1 Spartobacteria bacterium
GCTGATCTGCGCAGCGTGCAAGCGTTGCTCGGCCATGCGAGTCTTTCCACGACGCAAATTTACACACATGTCACCGTCGAGCGGTTGAAGAAAGCCTACGCGGACGCGCATCCGCGGGCGTAAGATCGACATGTAACTCAGGCGTCTCGCCTGAATTTCAGGATTACAGGCTGGAAGCCTGTGTTACATCAGGTCGCCTGTGCGGCGGTTGTACTAGGCTCAGCCACGTGGAAGGCGAGTTTGCCGTCGGCGGCGGTGATCTCGACGCGGTCGCCCGCTTTAATGTTACCTCTGAGTAATTCTTCCGCGAGCGGATCTTCCAGGTAACGTTCCACCGCGCGGCGCATCGGACGCGCGCCGTAATTTGGATCGTAACCTTTCTCGATCACGAACTCGTGCGCCGCGGCGTCGAGCACGATCTCGATCTCTTTCAGCTTGAGCCGGCCCTTCACCTTCGCCACCTCAAGATCGACAATGCGCATCAAGTCCGGTTTGTCGAGCGAGTGGAAGACGATGATTTCGTCGAGCCGGTTGAGAAACTCCGGCTTAAAGACGCGCTTGGTCTCTTCCAGAATTTTGTCGCGCATCGAATCGTAATCATGCCCTTCGCGTGGCGCGCCAAAGCCCATCACGGTCTGTTTTTTGAGCAATTCGGCGCCGACGTTTGAGGTCATGATGATGATCGTGTTCCGGAAATCGATTTTGCGGCCTAACGAATCGGTAATTTTCCCGTCTTCGAGAATCTGGAGAAGCAAATGCATCACGTCCGGATGCGCCTTTTCAATTTCATCGAAGAGAACAACCGAATAGGGGCGGCGCCGCACGGCCTCGGACAGCTGCCCGCCCTCTTCGTAGCCGACGTAGCCCGGCGGCGAGCCGATTAGTCGCGAGGCGGTGAATTTTTCCATGTACTCGGACATGTCGATCTGAATTAGCGCGTCGGAATCGCCGAACATGAACTCCGCCAGCATGCGCGCCAGATAGGTTTTGCCGACGCCAGTCGGGCCGAGAAAGACAAACGAACCGATCGGGCGTTTCGGATCTTTCAGGTCGGCGCGGGAGCGGCGCAACGCTTTGCTGATGGCGGTGACGGCTTCGTCCTGACCGATGACGCGCAGTTTCAGCTCCGACTCCATCTTGAGCAACTTTTGCATTTCCTCCTGTTCCATTCGCTGGAGGGGAACGCCGGTGACTTTCGAGATGATGTGCATCATGTCGTCGGCCGTGACGACAACCTGTTTTTCTTCGCGCTCCTCGCGCCACTTGGTCAAAATTGTATCGAGCCTTTCCTTGGTTTGCTTCTCCCTGTCGCGAAGCGCGGCCGCTTTTTCAAAATCCTGCGCTTTGATCGCCGCTTCTTTCTCAATTCGGATCTCTTCGATTTCTTTCTCGATTTGCTTGACATCGGGCGGCCGGGTCATCGCGTTAATGCGCGCGCGCGCGCCGGCTTCGTCCATGACATCGATGGCTTTGTCAGGCAGAAAGCGTCCGGTGATATAACGGTCGGAAAATCTGACCGCTGTCTCAAGCGCCTCATCGGTCAGCTTGGCTTTGTGATGCGCTTCATATTTTGGTCGCAACCCTTTCAAAATCTCGATGGCTTCATCGACAGTAGGCGCTTCGACCTTGACGGTCTGGAAGCGGCGCTCGAGCGCGGCGTCTTTCTCGATATACTTGCGATATTCGTTCATCGTGGTCGCGCCGACGCACTGCAATTCGCCTCGGCTCAAAGCTGGTTTGATAATGTTGGAGGCGTCCATCGCGCCCTCGGCCGACCCCGCACCGACGATGGTGTGCAGCTCATCGATAAAAAGAATTACGTTCTTGGAGCGACGAATTTCATCCATCACCGCTTTGATGCGCTCTTCGAACTGGCCGCGGTATTTGGTTCCGGCGACCATCAGGGCGAGATCGAGCGTGACCACTCGTTTGTCGCGCAATAGTTCCGGCACATTACCATTCGCAATCTCCTGGGCCAGGCCTTCCGCGATCGCGGTCTTGCC
>DMCG01000013.1:6798-11769 GCA_003445855.1 Spartobacteria bacterium
ATCGCGGTCTTGCCGACGCCGGCTTCACCGATCAATACCGGGTTGTTCTTTGTCCGCCGGCAAAGCACTTGAATGACGCGCTCGATTTCATTGTGGCGCCCGATTACCGGGTCAAGCTCATCTTTCTTCGCCAAGTCGGTGAGGTCGCGGCCAAACGCGCGGAGCGCGGGAGTCTTGATGTCCTTCTTCGTTGGCTCGCCGCCTTCCTGCTCGGATTCGGGCGGCGTGAAATTAGGATCGAGTTCTTTGAGAATCTCATTCCGCGTCCGCTCGATATCGACTTCGAGACTCTTGAGCACCCGCGCCGCGACGCCTTCACCTTCGCGCAAAAGCCCAAGCAAAATGTGTTCGGTGCCGACGTAGGAATGATTGAGCGCTTTGGCTTCCTTGCCGGCGAGCGCCAGGACTTTTTTCACGCGCGGAGTGTAGGGAATGTTGCCGACCATTTTGGTTTCAGGTCCGGAGCCAACCTGCTTCTCCACTTCCATGCGCACCGTCTCAAGATCGAGACCCATTTTTTGCAAAACGTTCACCGCCACGCCCTGGCCCAGTTTGATCAGACCAAGAAGCAGGTGCTCAGTGCCGACGTAATTGTGGTTGAACCGGTCGGCTTCCTTGCGAGCAAGCGCCAGGACCTGTTGCGCGCGTGGCGTAAAATTATTCATTGTTCGATGGCCGGGAAGTCGAGCCGTTGTCCGACTCCCTCGCCATCTTACTGATATCAGGTTTAGGGAAGACTTTCAAACGCTCCCGGATAATTTGCGCGCGCAGATAATCGCGCTCCTCCGCGTTCAATTTTTGCTGCGAGCTTTTCTGCAAATGCGCCGGCTGCGTATCGATGAACAATTCGTCGATCGGCAGCCGTCGATCTTCCGGAAACGCGCCAAGATCGACACCGAGTTTGATGATCGACAATAAATTGAGCGCTTCTTTCGAAGTCATGGCGTGCGCGTAGGTCAAGACGCCATAAGCGCGGCCGATCTGGTCCCAAAGCGTGTTCGATTTTTTCTGGATTAAGACCTGGCGCGCGTCGTGTTCCTTCTCGATGATTGTCTCGATCACTTTGCTCAGGCGACTGATGATCTCGTCTTCCTTTTCGCCGAGGGTCGTTTGGTTTGAGATTTGGAAAAGGTTGCCCATCGCCTCCGTGCCTTCGCCATAGAGACCGCGCACGGCGAGACCAATTTTGCTCACCGCCTGAATGACCTGATTAATCAGTTCGCTTAAGACGAGACCGGGCAAGTGCAACATCGCAGAAGCGCGCATGCCGGTGCCGACATTCGTTGGGCACGCCGTCAGATATCCAAGGCGCTGATCGTAGGCGAACTCCAATTTGTGTTCGAGCGTGCTATCCACTTTATCGACAAGTTTGAACGCGGCTTTGAGTTGCAAGCCGGAGCGGATCGATTGCATGCGCAAATGATCTTCTTCGTTGATCATAATGCTGAGCGTCTGGCGGCGATTCATCACTACCGCGCTGCCAACACCTTTGGCGGCGTGCTCGCGGCTAATCAGATGCCGCTCGACCAGCACTTGCTTTTCCATTGCGGAAAGATCTTGCAGCAATTCTGAAAATGAATCCTGCATTTCGGGAAGCTCTTCCACGCGCGGCTTGATTAGATCGAGAATCGCCATGCGCTCCGCCTTTTTTGCCCAGCCGGGGAAAGCGCGATCGCGCAGATTGCGCGCGAACCGCACGCGGCTGCTGATCACAATTTGATGATGCGGACCTTCGCCACGGAGCCATTCTCCGCCGGTGGACATGACATTGGAGAATTTCACGGCGAACTGGCGAGCTGGTGCTCGAGTTGTTTGATTTGGTCGCGCAGCGACGCGGCCGTCTCGTAATTTTCCTCTGCGACCGCTTTCTCCAAACTCTTGGTCAACGTGCGCATGCGATCGCTCAGTTCCATGGTGCGATGCGCGCGTTCCGGCAATTTGCCGACGTGCTCCGTGCCTTTGTGCATCGCTTTGAGCAAAGTATTTAATCCTTCGGCGAATGTCGTGTAACACGCGCTGCATCCGAGCCGGCCGGTCTTTTTGAAATCCGCTTGCGTGAAACCGCACACCGGACATTTCTGCGTCGGCGCACCCTTCTCGATTTCTTCCGCGGCGCCAATGCCAAGCAGCAAATCGGCGAGGGCAAATCCAGTCGGATCCTGCACGCCTTTTTCTTTCGAGCAAGCGTCACAGAGATTCACCTTCTGCATTTTGCCTTCCAGAATTTGCGTCAGGAAGACGGCCGCATCATTACATTTGCAAACGTCGCACAACATCTTTCTCTAAATTAGACCTCAAACTGCGTGAAAAATTCAACCCCGAATCTCGTTGAGCACCTTCCGAGCCGAATCGATCCCGCCAGGATTCAACTATAAATTGGCGTGCCGGTTTCGCGCGTTAATCGCCGGAAACGAGCGATCATGCGCGCACTGATCGGTCCCGGCTTTCCATTTCCAATCGGGCGCCCGTCGGCCTTGATTACCGGAATTACTTCCGCTGCCGTTCCGGTGAGGAAACATTCGTCCGCGATGAAAACATCATGCCGCGTGATGTCGGTTTCCGCCACTTTGATCCCGAGTTCCGCGGCAATCTCGAAAACAATCGAGCGGGTAATTCCGCGCAAGGCTCCCGCCGTAATCGGCGGCGTGAAAATCTGGCCGCGCTTAATGATGAAAATGTTGTCCGCCGTGCATTCCGCCACGTTCCCCGCGTCGTTCAACATCAGCGCTTCATCCGCGCCGGCCAGGTTTGCCTCGATCCGCGCCATCACGTTGTTCAAATAATTGAGCGACTTGACCGCGGGATTGAGCGCGCCCGGATTTGTACGCCGCGTCGCGCAGGTCACCACCGTCAATCCCTTCTGATAAACAGACTCGGGATAAAGCGTAATTGTCGCCACGATGATAATCACACTCGGGCGTTTACATTGCGCCGGATTCAAGCCGAGATTGCCAACGCCGCGCGTGACCAGCAATCGAATATAACCTTCGCGCAAATCGTTCTGCCGGATCGTCTCGAGCAGCGCGGCCGTCATTTCCCGCATCGACATCGGAATTTCGAGACAAATCGAACGCGCCGAATCCCAGAGCCGCGCGAGATGCTCTTCCAGCCGGAAGACGCGCCCGTTATAGAAACGAATGCCTTCGAAAATTCCATCGCCATAAAGGAGACCGTGATCGAACACGGAAACCTTCGCGTCCTTTTCCGGATAAAATTTTCCGTCGATGTAAATTTTGGATTCTTTCGCGGCGGACGTCGCACGCGCGCGCGTCTCAACCGCCGGTTTGACCACGGGCTTTGCAGCCGTTTCCCGTGTTTGTGGTTCGTCAATCACCATCCCGCCAGCAGTTGCAGTTTTCATAGTCACAGAAAAATCTCGGCGGTTCACTGCGCAATTCAAGCGGCAAATATGAAGAACGCTAACACGTTGACGAGTTGAAGCGTTAAAGCAGCGAACGCTTCGTTGCTTCATCGAACCTATTGCAGAACGCCATCCCCAATCTGCAACTGCCGATCGCCACGCCTGGCGAGACGCGTGTCGTGCGTCACCACCAGTAGCGTTTTGTTCCGCTCGCGCGCAAGATTCAACAAAAGATCGACAATTACATCGCCGGTTTTCGAATCGAGGTTCCCGGTTGGTTCGTCCGCGAAAATAATGTCGGGATCGTTGGTCAGAGCGCGTGCAATGGCCACGCGTTGCTGCTCGCCGCCGGAGAGTTCCGCCGGCAAATGCTGCATTCGATCGGCAAGACCAACCGCCTCCAAACTTTCCCTCGCTGCCTCTCTTGTCGATCTTGCTCCGATCATTGCAGGCAGCGAAACATTTTCCAGGGCAGTCAGTTCCGGCAGCAAAAAATATCCCTGGAAAACGAAACCCATTTTTCTATTGCGCAGGCGCGCTTGCGAGGCCGAGCTGCCGTTGTAAAGCAAGCGACCTTCGAATTCCACCGTGCCGGATTCCGGGCGCTCAAGACCGGCGAGCGTGTAAAGCAATGTCGTTTTGCCTGCCCCCGAAGCACCGCAAAGGAAAACCGCCTCGCCATGCGCAATCTCCATCGAGATGCCGCGCAGCACTTCAATCCGGCGCGGGCCCATTCGGAAAGACTGGAACAAATCGCGCGCGACAAGCTGGGGCTGCGCTGGTTGCATCGAGCTTTATCTGCCGCAAAGCCTGCGCCCACACAAGCGAAGTTCTGCGTCGCGCCGTCCATCGACATCTCTCAACGCTTGTCCTGAGCGCAGTCGAATGGATCGACAACGTAGCTTTGCCGCACAAAAAAGCCGCCGGGGAAATCTCCGCGGCGGCTTTGTCCTGGTCGGAATTTGGTTACACCATGCCCAACGAAGCCAATGTTGGCTCATCGATTGCGGAGGTGATGTAGAGGCCGTGGTCGCGCTGGTAACCAGCGATCGCGGCCCGAGTGCGTGGCCCGAGAATACCGTCCACTTCCCCCTGGTAATAACCTTGCGCTTGCATCGCGGCTTGCACGTTGGCAATTACCTGGTCTGGCGGCAGGTCGTTATAAGCGTAGATTGGCCCGTCATAATAATAATTGGCATACCGGTCGTAGCCCCAGGCCGGATACCAGTAGCCGGAATTCCAGTAGTACGGGGCGCCGAATGAGAAAACGATGCGGTTGTAACGGCTACCCCACCAAGTCCGGTCGTGCCATTGAGAAGTGTAGCTGCGGAAGGCTGTGTAATTTGAGCCTTGCCAGGTTTGACTCCCCCGAATGCGACTGCCTGCTGCATACGTCACAGCCCCGACCGTCGAAGTAGGTTTGGTTGTGCTGGCCAGGTTGTAGTGCTGGCTCTGGAACGTTTTCGGGCTTGTTTGGGTGCGCGATGTCGCACGGGATGGTGCCGTCGATAAGTTGCGCTGCGTCTGTAACTTCGGTCCGGCGCCCAGCGCATGGCCTGCGCCAACTGCGTGCCCTGGTCCAGTGCTCACCGCACGTCCAGTGCCCACCG
>DMCG01000046.1 GCA_003445855.1 Spartobacteria bacterium
GTGAACGAAATCGCGTTCGCGGTGTAGCACGGTTGTGCCGTACGGGATTTGAATCGTCACCGGTTGCGTGATCGTGACTAATTCCTGCGGTGTGGCGGCTGGGACAGGTTCGACTGACGGTGGCGTCGCTGCAATCTGCGGCGTTACTTGCGGTTGAGTTTGTGGCGGAACAAAGCCGGCAATCGATCCGCCGGTCAAAAGCTGCATGACGGGATGAATTTCCCAAACCGCGAGAGACGAATCGTAGTTCCGCCGATTATTTCGTGTGTCGTTACCCGAATGATCGATGTCGTAGAACGCCTTTCCGACGGCAGTAACGATTGGCCGCCGATTCGCGAAACGGTTTTAGACAATAATCCACTTCACCGGCTTCTACGAGATCTGCGCGGCGAAGTTTTCGAAAAAGTCTAAAAAAATATTGATTTGGCCGGACGCCGATGGAGGCCCGGCGCCCCAACGTCAGATCAGCCGACGCGAAAGCGAACGTCGCGGATTATTTTTGCGCCGAACCGCTGTTTCAACTTTCGCAAGATGTCGATCTTCGAGACTTGCTCGAGTTCGTAATGCAAGGTCGGCTGGAGCACACGGACATAAAGAATGCCTTCGCGCAAGACGACCGGCGACGAATGGGCCGCAATAAACTCGCCGACAATCTTGCTCCAGGCGTCGATGACTTCCGTTTCGTGCAGACGTTCTTTCAGGCCGAGCCGTTGCATCACCCTCGGAAGCAACTCGGCAGTCGCCTGCCAGCGGTCCGGACGAGATTTGTTTTCCGGAAGACCGCGCCATTCGGCAATTGTGGAGGCTCGAAGCGCGGCGTTCATTCGGCTGATTATCTAGCGGCAAAGGCTACAACTTCGCCAGCTAAGATCGACAATTGAAAATCGTTAGTACTTCCGCCGCATGTTGCTGGGAAGAATATTCAATTCGGTGCGATATTTCGCGACTGTGCGGCGTGCGATCGGGATTCCGCGCTGACTCAGAATTTCGACAATCTCCTTGTCACTCAACGGCGAATTCCCGTCTTCGTTTTTCACCAAGTCCAGGATTGCTTCTTTGACGCTGGTATTGCTCATCGATTCACCGGTGGCGGTTTGATAACCGGGCGTGAAAAAATACTTCATCTCAAACACGCCCTGCGGCGTGGAGATGTATTTCCCCGAGATCGCGCGGCTGACCGTGGTCTCGTGCACGCCTACCACGTCGGCGATTTGCACCATGGTCATCGGCTTCAAATGGGCCGATCCGTGCTCGAAAAAATCGCGCTGCCGCTTCACGATTTGGTGCGCGATATTGGAAATCGTTTGCTGGCGCTGGTGAATCGACTTGATCAAAAACTTTCCGCTCCGGATTTTATCGCGAATGTAATCTTTGACTTCGTTGCCGTTGCCATCCTGCGCCATGATGTCTTTGTAAATGTTGCTGATGCGCAAGTGCGGGATTTGTTCGCCGTTTAGGATGACCTGGTAATCTCCGTTCACTTTTTCGACAGTGACGTCCGGCAAAACGTAATTTTGCGGAGAGGCGGCGAAGACCTGGCCCGGGCGCGGGTCGAGCTGCGCGATATTGTTGGCGCATTTCTGGACTTGCTCGACGCTGATCCCCATTCGGCGCGCAATCTCGGGGAAGCGCCGTTTCCCGAGATCCGGCATGTGCTCGGAAATGATTTTGTACTCGAGGCTGCTTTGTTTTCCCTCGCGCTTTAACTGAATGAGCAAACATTCGCGCAGATCGCGTGCGCCCACGCCCGGCGGATAAAAACTTTGGATGAGCGTGAGGATGTTCTCGAAGTCCTCCTTCGGAATGCCGGTGTTGAGCGCCATCTCCTCCGGCGTCGTTTGGAGGAATCCGTTGTCGTCGATGTTGCCAATGATCAGCTCGGCCGTTTTGCGGTCGTTCGTGTTGAGCACCGTCTGGTTCAATTGCCCCATGAGATGCTGCTGAAGTGTCTCCTGCGTGGCGATGGAGTCGAAAAAAAATTGCCGCTTATCGTCCGCCTCCTGGGAACGGCCCGTGTAGCTGCCCGACTGCGCCATGTAATCGCGCCATTCGTCATCGAGTTTCGCCAGCTTATCGAATTCCTCTTTGAATTTTTCGTCCGAGGCAGTCTCGGCATCGTTGCGCTCGTCGGAATTCGGCTCATCCGGAAGCTCTTCCAGCACAGGATTCGTTTCCATCTCCTGTTGCACGAGGTTGCGCAGCTCGAGGAGCGGCGCCTGCAGAATCAGAAGACTCTGCTGGAGTTGCGGCGCGAGGACCTGTTGCAGAGAAAGATTCTGCGACTGATGCATGCCTTGGCCGGCCATACGCGGAGTTTACCGACTTCGAGCGCGACAGGCAAGCAATATGCGCGCCGGACATGTCGATCCAAGCCTATTTTGCGGAGCGAACAATGCGCTGCGGAACACGACTTGCTCTTCAATCCGGCGAGCCGACTTTTCCCTGTGAAACGCATCTCTCTCACCATTCTCCTTTTCGTGACACTGTTCGCCATGCTCTCAAGCGCTGCGCAAGCACCGGATCCAAAAGACGACCAGGAAAAACTCCTGGCCCTCGTCAAAGAAGTGCAGGCGCAGCAATCCCAAATCGCCGCGAACCAAACCAAAATCGACGCGAAACTCGCGGACCTGGCCGAAACCCTGCGCGTCGCGCGAATTTTTTCCAGCAGGAGCCGCTAATCCACAGTATGAGACGACAACTTTTCTCCATCTCGATTTTTGCGGCGATGTCGATCTTTGCCGCAAAGGCACAGTCGCCTGCGCCAATTGTTGTTCCCGCCCTTTCCCCGGCGATCGTTTCAACGACACCGAAAGCGGCACCGGTGATCGATTCTGATTCGCTGCCACTCACGATCAAGGTGCTCCAGGAAATGAAAGCGGCTAACGAAGAAATGCTGAAGAAACAGGAAGCCGCCTTGCAGCAACTGGAGGAGCTCCAGAAGGCCGCGGACGAAATCAAGGTCTTTAGTAAGCGCAGCTAAGATCGACAATGGAGCCGGGCGGAAACCGCATTAATGGCGTCACAATCCCGCCATGTCCCATTTCCTGATCGTTTCTTCGATTAAGCGCGCGACTTTATCGTTCACTTTGGCGAAATAAGTTTTCGCCTTTGCCAAATCAAACTTCGGATAACCCTGTCCCTCTTTGTAAAGCAAAATACTCGAGGGAAAGGGATACGCGCTCCAGGTATTCGGCGCCGGGATCGCCGTCGCCATATCTGACTTATAGCGCTCTTTCCAAACGAGCGACGGATCAATCGCCATCATGTAGGCAGTTTCATTTTCGCCAGCGTGTCCGCCATCTTCTCCATAAACTTCGAGTGTGACGTCGCTGCAAAACGACCACCAGTTCACAACCAAAATCCGCGTCCTGGTTTCGCGGCCGACTTCTTGCGCGAGCGCGCTCAAGATCGCGGTCTGGCCGCCGCCGTGACCGTTGAGCATGATGATATTTTTGAACTTGTTTTTCGCCAAGCCGATCAGAACGGCGCGCACATACGCGCGATAAACGTCTTCGGGAACAGTAAAGCCGCCGGGATAGGCATCGAGAATTCCAGTGAATCCGTACGGAATCACTGGCGCAATCATCGCGTTCACGCGCGGGGCAATTTCCTTCGCCATCGCGACGGGCGCAATGATGTCGGTGCCATTGGCGGTGACACCATGCGCTTCGATCGTTCCGAGCGGAAGCAGCACGATGTCGATCTTTGCCGGAACCCACTCGCGAAATTCCATCCAGTTGATGCGCTCCATTTCGCGCGTGCTCGGGCCGGTTTGCTCCGCTCCATTCATGTCGATCTTACGGGAATCAAGGGAGGGTCGATTTCCAAATTGGCCGATCGGTTTGGAAACCGCCGTTCCAAGAAATCTACTTCCTGTTCTTCGGTTCTACTTTGCGATAAAGCGTGGCCATGCTGATGTCCAGCATGCTGGCGGCTTTCTCGCGAGAGCCTTTGCAATGCGACAATGTCGCTTCGATGTAGCCGCGCTCCTGTTGCTGAATGAATTCATCGAGAGGTTGTCCAACCGGCATCGCGGCCAGCGCCTGATCGGCTTTTTCGCCTTGCGCCTCGCTCACGATGTGCGGCGGCAAATCGCTCGGCAGAATCAGATCGTCCTCACACAAAGCGCAGGCGCGCTCGATTGCATTTTCCAGTTCGCGCACATTGCCCGGATAACCGTAGTGACACAAAATGTCCACCGCCGCCGGATCGATTTTCTTCGGTTCGCCTCCCGCCGCACTCGCTTGTTTCTGCAGGAAATGATTGACCAGCAGCGGGACATCTTCCAAACGGTCGCGCAATGGCGGAATCTCCACCGGAATAACCGCAAGCCGATAGTAAAGATCTTCGCGAAAGGTCCCGTCCCTGAGTTTCGGTTGCAGCGGCTCATTCGTCGCGCCCACCACGCGCACATTCACCGGCGAGCTCTTGTTATCGCCCACCCGTCGCACTTCGCGCTCTTGCAGGACGCGAAGCAGCTTGGTCTGCAACGGCGGCGCCATTGAGTTTACCTCATCGAGAAAAATCGTGCCGAGATTCGCCTCTTCGAATAAGCCGCGTTTGTCCGCCACCGCGCCGGTGAATGCGCCCTTTTTGTGACCAAACAACTCCGATTCCAGCAAGTTCTCCGGCAGCGCGCTGCAATTGATCGCGACGAAAGGATGATGCTGCCGGTTGCTGTTGAAATGCAGACCGCGCGCGACCAGTTCCTTGCCCGTGCCGCTTTCACCCTGGATCAAAACCGTGCTGTCAGTATCGGCCACTTTGTTAATGAGATTGTAAACCTGCTGCATTTTCCGGCTCGTCCCGATGATGTTCTCGAAACGATAACGATTCTTCAGCTCCTTTCGGAGATAAACGTTCTCCCGCAGGGCGGCCTGATAATCGAGCGCGCGCTGGACCGTCAGTTGCAGCTCGTCAATCTTGAACGGCTTGGTCACGTAATCATACGCCCCCATCTTCATCGCTCCGACCGCGGTCTCGACCGTTCCGTAGGCCGTGATCAAAATCACCGCCGCTTGTCGATGATGCTCCCGCATGTGCCGCAGCACGTCGAAGCCCGTCATCGTCTCCATCTTGATGTCCGCAATCACGACTTGCGGCTGAATACTATCGAGCTGCTCGACTGCTTTCGGCGCGGAATTAAACGGAAAAACTTGATGACCTTTTTCGCGACAAAGCGTCGCGATGACCTCCACCATCGCCGGTTCGTCATCGATAATTATGATCTTCGCCATGAATCTCAGCGCTGAGAATATTTTACTTTTGAGAAAAGGAAAGCGAAAATGAGAATCCGCGGAGGAATGACCTCAGCGTCCCGACTCATAGCGCCCTCACATTTTGCCGTCCGCCATCAGCCATTCCACCGCCGAGTCGAAGGCTATAATTTCCTCAAATACATTTGTCGATCCACTACACGGAATACTGATAAGATCGACATGAAATCCCGGCCGAATCCAGCCGAGCGCGTTCTGTTGATTTAGCGCCAGCGCGGCGTTCACCGTCACCATCTCGAAAATTTCAGCCGGCGAAACGCTTGGCTCGTTCCGCTGAAA
>DMCG01000105.1 GCA_003445855.1 Spartobacteria bacterium
CGCGACTTACGGCAGCTCAGCGACAGCGGCTACCTTGTCGCGATCGACTTCTTCTTCGGCGTCGAATTGGAGTAGCGACTGGCGATCTGCTTTTTTTTCCACTTTGAGTCCCCCGTCTTTTTTTTTTCCAAAGAGCGATTCAAGAGACGTTTTCGTTTTGTTCTTAGAGAAAGCTTCCCGGAAAGCGTCAAAAAACAGCAGATTCCAATTGTCCTTGGCAAAGTGCTCGCTGAACAACGGCGATTGCATCTTTCGTTGGTGATCACGTTCACGCTCTTCTGGGATCACCATTGTCTTTGGAACATTGGCCGGAAGGTTCGAACCGCGTTGCAGACCGCTCGTCATCGTAGTCGTAGATTCGACTTCAAATGCGTGCGCGACTTGCTTGCCTTTAAGCCACAGCAAATCCATGTCGAGCACGGTTGGGAGATTTGTCACACCGGTCAGCGCATCCGGCCGTTTCACGGTCATCAATTCCCGCAACAGGACGTTTGGTGCAAGTCCAGCTGCGCGCTCGGGCTGCTCCCGACGACCGATCCAAATGTCATAGCCGCGAGCGCGACCAATCTGCGCCAGCAAGGCGATCAATTCGCTGTGATTGGTCAGGCGAAGACGGATTTCGTCGCGTAACATCCACGCGCCGCCGTTCACCTTGCGGCCGTAAAGCTCTAGTGCCTCCCGGATGCTCGTACTGTCCGATGTCAGTGAATTCGGAAACTCTCGCGCAACTGTGTCCCACACCTCCGTAAAAGTGACTCGTCCCTTCTCGTGCAGACAGCGAAAAACAGTCTCTTCCACTCGCTCTGTCAGCGGCACCTGTCCCAATCGCGCCACAAAAATCTCGTCTCGAAACCACCATAGCTTTCCGGCCGCGCCACCGAGCTTTGCATCGACAAGCACGAAGTCCTTGCCAATGCTTTCTTCTAGCACAGCCTTGACATCGAGACCCGTTTTGAGCGTGCCAAATAATCCGCGCTTCGCCAGGACGGGATCAACTTGATTAATCAAAATCGTATATGGCGTAGGTTCGGCGCGCTCCGCGATTACTTTGCGGCACGTTTCGATCACGATGCGGCGAAAACGTTCTTCCGTAATTTCCTCCATCCGGCGGGCTGGTTGCGCGGTCTTGGCAAATCGCAAATAGAAATCCCCTTGTGCGCTTCCGAAAGGTTGCATCATCGCTTTGGCTGAGACCTGACCGAGCGGTTGGTGATGAATGTGTTCATAATCGAACCCGGCGAACACACCCGCATGCACCGTCGCATTGCGCACCTTGAACGTCGGATTGTGAAACGTGAGCGTGAGCAAGCGCTCCGGTCGAAGGACGCGGTGAAAACCTTGAAAGCTGTTGTTCAACAACGCGTGATAAACCTCGAACGGTTTCTTTTGCCGCTCGTTTCGCACAATTTCATGCGCCACGATTTTTTCCGTGTAGCGGAAATCTTCCTTGAGCCACGCATTCCAAAGATATGAAAGTTCGCCGTACTGAATGGAAGCGTCGTAGGGCGGATCGGTGAAGATGTAGTCGATACATTCATCGGGCATTTCTTTCATCAGCTCGATGCAGTCCGCCGTCACGACGGCAACATCCGCATTTCCCGCGAGCACTTCGCGCCAGTCATGCGTCAGCTTCACCTCTCCCAATGCCGCGTTTGATTCATTCTTGGCGTTGATCAATCCCTGATGGCCGATCACCGCGCCCTCGAACTTGTCCCACACGTTCTGCTCCATGAAGAGCGGCGCCGCCCAATAGCTATGCTGCGTCCATCCCGGCGAACTGAAGTAAGTGTAGTGATTGGAGGGCGCCGGATTTCCCACTGGCATCATCCGCGTGCACAGATGAATCATCGACGTAAAGGCTCCTTCGAGAAACTTGCGCAACAGCGGGTTGCTCTCCGCTTGGATCGCTTCGTAAAGCATCGCCACCGCACGTAAGTTTCGTTTCGTGAAAAGCTGATCGAGCGAGTCAAAGCGCTCCTTCTTCATGAACGGGGTGCCGTCGTCGTAGTAGAGCTGGTTCTTTGGATACCATTCTTGGATGCGTTTACTCTCGAGCTCGGCCAGCGCATCGACATCTTTCCGGCGCGGCGCGCATTTGGTTTCGCATCGATGCTCACAGTGCGGACAGCCTTTGTAACGCACCTCGCGTAATTCGTCGCCCTTGCGCACAAAACAATCAGCCACCAGCGGTTTGCCGCATTTGATGCAGTGAATGATGTAGAGATCTTCGATGCGCTTTTGCACGCGCTCGCGCACGCGCTCGAACGCCTCCAAAAGCTTCGTCGTGTTTACCGGGCGCAGCGTTAATTCGGTGATGCGACTCGCGATCGGCATCAGATCGCAAACGATCGCCCGGCGTTTAATGCGCGCCGCTTCGACCGCCACCACGCCGCTGCCTGCGAATGGGTCAAACACCACTTCATGCTCGCGTGTGTAAGCTTTGATGTGTTCGCCCACAACATTCCACGTCTTGCGCGACCAATACTTGTGCCACACATACATGGACGTGTGCGGCTCTGGCGGAATTTGCCGATTGATATGCTCGAACGCCGGCGGCCGAATCCTGCGAATCTTGGCTTGCGCAAGTTCAGATTTTTTCATTAAGCGTTCCTATCAACTTCTTTCAGTAATCTTTGGCAGAGTTCGTAGGCGGCTGCGAGTCGAATAGCACGCACGGTTTTGATTCCGCGGATGTTGGCGATCTCATCGAGTGGACGGTCCATCAAATCTGACAAAGTGCCATATCGTTCTAGAACTGCATGCGCCGCATCAAGCGCGCTGTAACCACGTCCGCCGCTACCGAAGATGATCGCGAGAATTTCTGCATCCGTGCAACTTGAGGCACCTTGATCGATCAGTTTTCGGCCAGGCTTCACACGAAAATCAAACCGCAGCCTTCTCGAAAGAGCAAGCAATCGCCGTTGTGA
>DMCG01000152.1 GCA_003445855.1 Spartobacteria bacterium
TGCATCAAAAATCGCGATGTGGACAATGGCCATCGCACGGCTTGAGCGTCCCGGCCCAAGTTGTTCTCCAAACACTCGAGTTTCGCCGAGCGCAACCGGCGTGTGATCGAGACCGCTGGCGTTAATGGCGATTTCATTCCACCGATGAATGGAATCGAGGCCTTGCCTGGGTCCGCTTGGCTTAACGACGTAACCGGCATTGAAACGCGGTCCGAACGCTTTATCGAAGCCTTTAGCGCGTCCATCTGTGAACGCACAGAAGCTTAGAGCGAAGGCAAGGATGAATGTCGATGACGTTTTCAGACGACTTACTAAGTGCTGCGACTTGGGATTTCGCGTTGATGGCGAATGGCCGGGCAGGCTACCGTTTTTCGCAAGGGAATCAATCGGATTGAACGTCTTCAGGCAAAGTCAGGTCGTCGGTCGCCGATTGTCGATCTAACAACGATCTTGTGGTGCAACTTTCCAAGTTGCGAATTTTTTCAAGGCAAGTTGGAAACTTGCCCCACTTTACTTGCGTCGCAGCGGCACAATGATCTCCTGGTCGCGACACGCAAGAATGACGCGCCCATCCTCAATGGACTTGAGCTTGATCTGATAATTCTGAGAGCCCGATTGCAAGCTGAACTGCTGGCCTTCCTGCATGGTCTTGCCGTTGACAATCGCAAAGCGCGCTCCCTGGTCGAAAGTGATCGAAGTTAAGAGGAAGGCCGTTAAAGGAATGTCCGGCCCGGCGTGGTCGGCGCTGCTGTTCGACAGCTGGGCCGCTGGTTTGAAACCGATTGGCCAAAAAGGATTGCGGCCATTGCTCTCCATGCGAAAAGAAGATTTGTTCTTGATCTCGAGCACGGGGGACTCGCCGCCCTGCAGGCCACTAAGGGCAATAACGAGCGGAAGGAAAAGAAATGCGAAGAGTTTCATTTTTTTTCAATGATGTTAACAGCGGCAAGATCGACATGCTGGAATTGGGGTTGGTCCGGCAAGGTATGGATACTCAGCTTCGTGATCGACAGGAGAGGGTCGGTGTTTTCCAGCTCCGCGATTGCCCGGCCTAACGTTCCGTAATCGGCTTGGGGCAGATCGATTATCCAGCTGTATTTCATCCATCCGGAAAGCTCGGCTTGTTTGAAGCCGATGCTGCCTTCGAGCCTCGCAACAACTTTATCGACCTGCTGATTTGCGAAGAATGCTCGGGCTCGAGGAGGGAACCAGGCGATCGGCGCGCCTTCCGGATTGAGGGCTTTCAACGCCGCAAAACGACCGGTCGAAGTTTTGGCGTGTTGTTCGAGCTTGACCGCTTTGTTCATTTGCTCTTTTGACGCGTCCAGCTTGCTTTGAAAATCTTTAATCTTTAGCAGCATGCCGTCGCGGCTGCGATTCAGCGGGCCGAGGAAGAAGGTAAAGTAAACGTAGAGTAGAAATACGAAGCCGATGGCACTAAGTGAGAGCTTCTTGACCTGGTCTTTGTTTAATTTCATGGACTCATTGTTTCCGAGCGCGCGCGGAAGCGGGCGATTCCGCAGGCTTAGGCACAGCGGCTGGATTGAAATTTACGGTGAGAATGTAATGCGCCGTCGCCATGTGTGTGCCGGCGACGTTTACGATGGTGTCGAGGTCCTCGAGTGTCTTGAACTCCGCTTTCACCTCGCTATAGCTCTGGCCAAGCTGTTCGAGCAGCATCTGGCGTAGATCTTCTGCGACCGACCGTGGTTCGCGGCCGGCGGCTACGCCTTCAATGGAGACGTTGATCCCTTTGTTCTCATCCAGGACGACGCCTTCAAAATTGGTTAATTGTGTATTCGGCGCGACGCAGCGCGAAACCTTTTGCAAAAACGGCGCCCAGAAGAATCGATTGTCGATGTAATCGTCGAGCGTCCGCGTCGTTTTAATGACGCCTTCGAGGTCCGCCACGCGCTTTTGCGCGGCGGTCACGCCTGGTTCGATCTTCTTCCAAGCTCGTTCGACCGTGGTCAATCGGCTCTTGATTTCCAGCGTTCGGTAGGCGTTCCAAGTGTAATAAAGGAAAAGCAACGCGCCACAGCCGACGAGCGCGATCATGCCGAGCTTCAGCGGATCGCGCTGGCGTTGTCTTTGTTCCAGAATCTCCTCGTGAAGGAGGTTGAGATGAAGTGCCATCGCTCGTTAGTTTCTGAGGTATTCGAATGCCGCCCCGCAGGCGACGTTGAGCGATACAAATTCATGGGGGAGGGCCTCTCGCTTCGGCGCGGAGAGGGCCACTTCACACGTCTCCAGCGGATCCCAAATTTCACACGGCAGTCCTAGCTCGTCGCTCAGCGTCTGGAGAATGGTCTCGACGCGAGCTAATCCGCCGGAAACGAAGATTCGGTTAATGCTTTCTTCCCTTTGCCCTTCGAAGAAGCCGATCGAGTTGCGGACTTCGGTGGCGAGGCGCGCGAGCGACGCACGGCAGATCTCTGCCATCCCGGGGTCGCCCTGCTGAATCAGCGTCCAGGCTGCATCTTTGTCGAGCGCACCATCGGCGGTGAGCGCTTGCCGGAGCGCCTTTCCTCCATAATCGATGCTGCGCACAAGTACCAGTTCTCCTTTGCTGCCCATGAGCACCGTGCTCTGTGAGTGTCCCATGTCGAGAAGGAGAAAAGCGTCGTTGTGGAAAATTTCCGGGTAAGCGAATTCGAAAGCGTTGAACGAACATACAGGAGCCAGTTGAAGAATGTCTGCTGAGACACGCGTCTTGCTCATGGCTTCGGATATTTGCTTCACGGTTTGACGCAACATTCCTCCCACGAGGTACTTGGTTTTTGTCACGACGGCGCTCTGAACCGCCACCCCGCCCGAGTCGGTTCCGCTGGCGCTGCCTTTGTGAACTCCATTTGCGCACACCGGCGCGATATCGAGCACGAAATCCTTGCATTCCTGGTTGAGCACAGCCAGCCCATTTAAACGCAGCGCATTGCGGAGCAAGTCAATGGGCGTGCTGGGTTGCTCGATGATGCGCAAGAGCGCGGCGGGATGGGAAATGGCGAGGGCACAACCCTTGGCATTTCCGCCGAGTTCACGCAGCAAGAGTTTCAGTTGCTGCGCCAATTCATCGGCCGTGCCGAATTCTTCCGGCACTTCGCGCGAAGCGAAGTTCGTGAGCACAAGGCGGGAATCGCTCTTGTGCCGCAGCGACACGCCTTTGAATACATGCTTGCCTAAATCTATCCCGATAACGGAATCTCCGCGTCTGGCCATGATGCTAACGTCCCATGTAGCGGGAACTGTGCCGACGTGGATGTTTTTCTATCTCTATTTCATGCTCTGCGCGTGAATTTGCGAGGCATCCGCTAATCGATCGGTTACGCCGCGACCGGTGCGCGGTAGCCGAAGAATTCGCGTTCCTTGATGATCTGGACCACTTCCGGTGGAACCATTCGCTCCCATCCGCTGTCCCCAGACTGCAACTTGGCCAGGGCCGCCGCCGGATAAATCCGCAGGTACTCGGAATGATAATGGGAGATCTCTTCGATAAATTGATTGTCGATCAAATAATGAAACAGTGACCGCAGGTTTGGCGCGACTTCGAGCTGCGTCGCGGTGATGATTTTGCCCGTCGCTTCATCGACCATCGGATAAACGTAAAGCTTCAGTCCGGCTTTAAACATCCGGCCAAGCGCTTCCAGAATTCCACCTTCCAGATTCAAATAATATTTTTCGTCGAAGATCTCCATCAAGCTCGGCACGCCCATCACGAGACCGATCATCCGATTGGTATAGCGCGAGAGGTATCCCGCCAGCCGGTAGTATTCACCGAATCTCGAGATCAGGACCGTCCGCCCGAGCGCGCCCAGAATGTCGACACGCGCGAGAAAATCGGCGTGGTTGAGCTGTCCTTCGGCAAGCAGATTCTCGAGCGTCATCTCCATGAGCACGACCAGATCTTTCTCCGACCAACCCGACTGCGCGAGAAACACACGGCGCGCGCCATTCAGCATATCGTTGGTCGCGTAAGTGACCGGCCGAAAACTGCCGCGTTCGACCAGGATCGCCTTTTTATAAAAAACTTCCGCCGGCTGCACCGTCTCGCCGTCCGCCCTGAACATCACCGCGTTCGTGAGACCCTGGCTGACGAGTTGCAAGCTCATCAAGCGATTGTCGATCTTGGAAAAAACCGGACCGGAAAATTTGATCATGTCCACTTCGATCCCCCCCGGCGCCAGATTCTCCTGCAGCGATGAGATCAATTTTTCCGGCTCGGCATAATAAAATGCACCGTAAATTAGATTAACGCCGATGACCCCAAGCGCTTCCTGTTGATCGACATTTGTCTCATCCAGCATTCGCACGTGAATGATGATCTGGCTCGGCTCGCCGTGCTTCTCGGCTTGAAATCGCACGCCGAGCCAGCCGTGCGATTCATTGTGCTGTTTGAAACTGCGCGCCGCGACCGTGTCGGCAAAGACGAAGAACGTTCGCTCCCCACCGAGCTTCGCGTTAAGCCGTTCGAGCAATAGGTTGTATTCGTGGTCCAGCATCGTTTGCAGCCGGACACGGCTTACATAGCGATCGGTCGGGCCATAAATCGCATCGCTAAAGGTCACGTCGTAAGCCGACATCGTCTTCGCTATTGTCCCGGCCGCACCGCCCACGTGGAAAAAGCGGCGCGCAACTTCCTGACCCGCGCCGATCTCGGCGAACGTCCCATACTTCTTCGCATCCAGATTAATCTGGAGCGCCTTCTTGTCGGTGCCGATGTCCATCTCCGCCTTCATACAAATCCTGTAGCGGCGAT
>DMCG01000065.1:0-13317 GCA_003445855.1 Spartobacteria bacterium
TCGCTGTAAGAGCGACCGAGCAGATTCATCGCTTTCAATCGCGCATTTGGATTTTGGCGTGCGCGCTGCAACTCGGGCAACGCTTCACGGAAATGCCCCGCGTTTACGAGGAGTTCGCCCAGTTCAAAGCGAAGCTGCAGATCGGTCGGATTACGCTCTATCCGTTTGCGTGCATCGTCGATGAGAATTTCGGCGCGCTTCTTCTTCGCGATTTTCAATTCCTCGGATTTTTTCGCATACAGCTCATGCTCGGCGCCGTGGGTAGAGAGAAATTCCTCGTGCTCGGCGATCTCGTGCTCAAAGCGTTTCATTCTCAAATCGGAAACTTTTCGGACCAGCCCGGCATCGGTGCCTTTGGTCAGATCGGCGGCATATTGATACCAGGCCGTTGCCGACTCGATATCGTTCTTTTGCTCGTTGAGCGCGCCCAAGCGTCGCGCAAGATCGACATTTTCCGGCTGCGCTTGATGGAGCGCATAGATTTCCGCGATTTGTTTATCGAGCGATTCGCCGGTCAATTGCATCCGGCTTTGCTGCTCGAGTGAAATCGCGACGTCCTTGTCCTTGATCAAATCCCGGTAACTCTCCGCCTGCGTCCAGCCGCCGGTCGTCATCGAGGCCCGTGCTGAGGCATCTTTACCGAGCCGAAGCGCTTCGGCATCCAGCGGATTAATCTCGTTAATCCGGTTGTACACTTCGACCTCCTGATCGCTTTGTCCAAGATTGTGATGCAGACGGCCGAGCTCGTGCAGCACTTTCACGTCGCGCGGATTTTCTTCGAGCAAGGTGCGCAACGCGAAAACCCCAACCTCCGGCCAGCCCGCCGCCACCGCCGCTTCCTTCAATGCGAGATTCGCCTGGCGATGGTAAGGCTCTTCCTCCAAGATTTTTTCGATCATCTCCACCGCGCGCTTCGGATCTCTTTTCATCTCGCGCTGGGCTTTCATGACCGCGATTGGTGCGGTCGAGATGTTGAAAAGGCTTTTCTTAGCCGCTTTGTTTTTTGTGACTTCGGTCCGCCGCAGCAATCGCCGGCCGGTCAGAAACTCCGGCTCCTGTTTCAGGAGTCCCTGCAAAAGCGAAATGGCGTAGCCGAAATTGCGCAGCTCGATCGCCGCCACCGCTTTCAGCCAATGACTGCGCTGTGTTTCGCTCAGTTCTTTCTCCGTTTTGATCGCCATACTTAACGCGCCGACATGTAATTATAATTTCCTTAAGCTCCGCCGTCAGCACAAATACTGTAGAGGCAGCCGTGTCCGCCAGTCGGACGGACTCGTCCCGTGGCGAGTCGGCTGCAGAACTAAAGGAATTGCGGACGGCACGCCCGCCACTACAGCCATTCATCCCTAACTAGAGCAAATCCAGCTGCGGCTTCTCTGCCTTCGCCGCGCTTCTTGTCGATCTTTGCTTCGTTTGGGCTTGCGCCACGGCACCATCGGGTTTCTCGAGATGCAATAAAATGTCTTTCGCGCGATCCAGGATTTCCTTCGGCAATCCGGCCAGCCGTGCCACATGAATACCGTAGCTTTTGTCCGCCCCGCCCGGCACAATCTTGCGCAAAAAAATAATCTGCTCGTTCCATTCCCGCACTGCGACGTTGAAATTGCAGACTCCGCCGCGCTCCTCCGCCAGCTTCGTCAGTTCGTGATAATGCGTCGCGAACAGCGTGCGCGCTTTTATCTTATCGTGCAGAAATTCCGCGACACTCCACGCAATCGAAAGCCCGTCGAATGTCGATGTTCCACGGCCGATCTCGTCCAGAATCACCAGGCTGCGCTCGGTCGCGTTGTTCACAATGTTCGCCGTTTCGTTCATCTCCACCATGAATGTCGATCGGCCACCGGCAAGATCGTCGTTCGCGCCGACCCGTGTGAAAATACGATCGACCAGCCCGATCTCCCCGCTCGCCGCCGGCACGAAGCTGCCGATGTGCGCCATGAGCACGATCAGCGCGACCTGCCGGATGTAAGTCGATTTGCCCGCCATGTTCGGGCCAGTAATAATTGCGAGCCGCATTTCGCCGTCGAGCGTCGTGTCGTTCGGCACAAATTTTTCTTCCGCCAGATTCTGGTCGAGCACCGGATGCCGGCCGTCCTTGATCGCGAGTCGCAGCGAATCGTTCAATGCCGGCCGGCAGTAATTAAAAAGCCGCGCCGTTTCCGCGAGCCCGCATATAACATCGAGAATCGCAATTGCCTCGGCTGTTTGCTGGATTGGCGCAAGCTCGCGCAGCGTCTCCTCGCGCAACTTTTGGAAAAGCTGATACTCAAGATTCCGCGCCCGCTCGTCTGCGCCGAGAATCTTCGCTTCCATTTCCTTCAATTCCGGCGTGACGAAACGCTCGCCACCGACCGTCGTCTGCTTGCGCGTGTAATGCGCCGGCACGCTGGCCAGATTCGATTTCGTGATCTCGATGAAATAGCCGAAGACGGAATTGAATCGCACTTTCAACGACTTGATGCCGGTATTTGCGATTTCTCGCTCTTGCAGCTGGCTGATCCAGTTCTTGCCGTCGCGCGACCCCTGCCGCAGCGCGTCAAGATCGACATCGTAGCCGTCGCGGAAAATTCCGCCCTCTTTCAAGGCGATCGGCGGATCGTCAACGACGGCGCGAGCCAATGTCTCGGCCAGCTCAGGCATTTCCTGAATTTCGTTTTGCAGACGCTCTGCCAAACTCAGGTAGGGACGCTTCTCCGAAACGTCCGACAAATTCGACTGCCCGTCCGGCTCGGACCGGCTCGGAGAGCCATCCCTACCTGTTCCAAATTTGCTTCGCTCGATCAATTTCCCCAATTCGCGCTTCAGCTCCGGGATTTGTAGCAGCGAAGTTTTTAGCGCGACAAGATCACGTCCATTTCCCGAAGCCTGGCTCAATCGCCCTGTCGCGCGCTCGATGTCACGTATCGATTTCAGCGAATTGCGCAGTGATGCGAGCAGGTCCGGCTCTTGCAAGAGGTCCGCGATCATTTGCTGACGGCACTCCAGCTCCGTCAGATTGCGCAACGGCTGCAAAATCCACGCCCGCAACTTCCGCCCGCCCATCGGCGTGACCGTGCGATCGAGAGCCGCCAGCAAGCTGGTGTCGCGATTGCTTCGCGATTTCACCAATTCCAAATTCGTTTGCGTTGCGGCATCGAGCACCACGTGATCGGCGGGCGCATCGCAGCGCAGCGTAGTAAGATGATCGATGTTTCGCCGGAGCTGGTGCTTGAGATAATGCACGATTGCGCCCGCCGCCGCGACCGCCGCCGGCATCTGCGCGCAGCCGAATCCGTCGAGCGATTTGACTTTGAAATGCTCGCACAAAGTGAAACCCGCTTGCTCCGGCAAAAACGCGTAGGCGTCGTAAGCCAGCGCATTGTCGATCTTGCCGAACTGATCTTGTTGCTCGTCGCTGATCAATAACTCCGACGGGGAGACGCGAGAAATTTCATCGAGGAGCGATTGATATGCTTGGCTCCCGCCTCGCATACCCTCTCGGGCTGGCCCGTCCACGTCGCTGGGCTCCCGCCCGCTCCGTTGTCGATCTTGCAATTGCGTCAGGCGAAACTCGCCCGTGCTCAGATCGGCGTAAGCGAAGCCAAAAATGTTATTGTCGATGTAAACCGCGCCCAGATAATTCGGTCGCTTCGCTTCCAGCAAATCCAATTCGCTTACCGTTCCCGCGCTGATGATTTGGGTGATTTCGCGCGAAACAATTTTGCCCGGCTGCGGCTCGCTCGTCTGATCGCAGATCGCCACGCGCCGGCCGGCCTTGATCAACTTGGCGATGTAATTTGGCGCCGCGTGATACGGCACGCCGCACATCGGTACGCTGTTGCGCTTCGTCAGCGCCACGTTCAGGAGCGCCGACGCCTCCTTCGCGTCTTCGAAAAACAGTTCATAAAAATCTCCTAATCGAAAGAGCAGCAGCGTGTCCGCTGGAATACTTTTCCGCAGCCGCTGATACTGCTGCATCATCGGAGTGAGCGTGTCCGCCATTACCCCAACATGATGCAAAATCCCGCCGGAAAGGAAAAGAATCTTGAATCAGGAATGGAGTGAGCGTGGACGACGCCGCGACATGCACGGCAAAGCCGCTCGGGGAGCGGTGATCGAGCTGGGTAGCGAGATCATGAAGCCAGGAAAACAGGAAGTTCGAGATTGGACGTTCTTCTGGGGAGCGTCCGCCGCGGCGGACTGATCTCGGCAGCTTGCCGAGACGAACTTTTTGAAAGGATGCAAGTCGGTCGATGATCGTCCATTATTCCGATGCGCCGCCAGTCCGTTTAAATGAAAAAGACTAATCAGAAACTTCTCCGGCGTCGTCCCGACGGCTACTCGGCGCTTCGCGTTTATCATCGACGAGGCTATGGCAAGAAATCACCGCGATTGCTGATCAAGTGCGGCGATTGCGATAACAAGTTCGAAATCTACTACGACCGGGATGGCGAGGATTTGGAGATTGCCGGTGTCTTCGGCTCGGTCGAGAACTGGCGCGAAATTCTCCTGCCGCTGTTGAAAAAGCCTCGGAAAACAAAGTACGGCGCTAGCACCAAAGAACTCGACTGTTTCGTACGCGCGACGGATCAGCAGATCGCCCGAGAGCGGAAGTCGGGTAAAATAAAAGTGTTCAGCGGCGATCTCGAAGCTGATCTAGCCGATTGAGTTTTTCTTCGTTCGACGTTGAGCGTTCGACGTTTGCTTTTTTTTGCTACTCCCTCACCCCCTGTCGCGCCGAATGTCGCCGCGGCGACCGAAGGCGGATTCATCCTTTCTCATCGCCTTCCCGAAGAAATCGATCTGCTCGTTTAGACGTAATATTTTTTCCTCGGCCGCAGCAATCGCATGAGCAAGACTTGAGTACTCGACAAATTAGCTCCGACCTATGAACAAAATTCAACAACTCCGAAAGCTCGCCAAGCTCGAACGGAAATCTCGTGAAATCCGGGCAACTCTGAAGATATCTCCGGCGAACGAAGTTTTGTATCGCGCGCCGCAAAGTACGTGGTCGGATAATGACGTCGTGGTCGAAGCCGTAGGTCAGGGCGATGCAAGATTGGTAATCGTAGAGGGAAACTACCCGATTGATTACCTGATCAAGTCCGAGCGGATTTTCCCATCGGAAGATGAAGCATGTGAGGCGGCAGATGAGCTGACGACGTGATCACTTGATGGCGCTCGACCGTCAAATTCAAATTGCGGCGGATTCTAAATTATTCCACAACCTGAACGCCTTCTTTCGAGGTGCGCTGAGCGTAGAGTTCGCTTAAGCGTTGCGTCGTCGGGCCGACCTTTCCGTCGCCGATAATTTTATTGTCGATCTTAGTGACACCGGCGAGTTCGCCCATCGTGCCGGTGCAGAAGACTTCGTCGGCGCGATAGACATCGTCGAGGGTCAGGTCGGTTTCCGCGCACGGAATTTTTTCCGCGGCGCAAATTTCCATGACTGTCGCGCGCGTGATGCCTTCCGGGCAGGCGATGACGCGCGGCGTGACCAGCTCGCCTTCGCGCACGATGAACACATGCGTCGCGTTTGTCTCGGCGACGAAGCCACGCATGTCGAGCATGAGCGCGTCGTCCGCGCCGGCGTTGTTCGCTTCGATCTTGGCCAAAATCGAGTTGAGCAGATTCGCGTGATGAATTTTTGGATCGAGAATCTCCGGCGGCGGGCGGCGCATTTTGCTTGTGATCAACGTGAGCCCCGTCTTCGCGTAAACGGGCGCCTTGTGTTCGGCCAGCACGATCAATGTCGGGCCTGATTGATTCAGTCGCGGGTCCATTCCCGAAGTGATTTTGGCGCCCCGCGTCAGCGTCAGCCGAATGTGAACGCCGTCGCGCATTTTGTTCGCGGCAAGTGTGCGCTTGATCTCGTCGATGATTTTTTCGCGCGATGGAATCTCGGGGAACGACAGCGCGGCCGCCGAACGATGCAATCGATCGAGATGTTCGTGCAGTTTGAAGATACGGCCGTTGTAGAGTCGCAACCCTTCCCAAACGGCGTCGCCGCCTTGCACCGCCGAATCGAACGGACTGATCCCTGCTTCATCGCGGTGCACGAGGCGGCCGTTGATGTTCACGATCAGGTCGCGGTTCTTCTCGTTGAACGTCTGAAGCATTTTTCCTTGTCCACAGATTACACAGATTTCCGCAGATTATTCAGAGCTTTAATTCGGTGGGAGCTGACTTCTGCCGAGTGCTAAATCTGTGTAAATCTGCGAAATCTGCGGATAACATTCTTCAGTGCAGTCGGTGGATGTGGAGGCCTTCGTAACATTCACGGCATCGCTCATAAATCTCGCGCAAACTGTCCGGCACTGGTTCGTTCTTCGGCCATTGATGTTTACGATCAGGTCGCGGTTCTTTTCGTTAAATTGCTGCAGCATCTTAAATCAGCTCGCACAGAGTCCACCAAGGACACAAAGAAATTCCGATCCTAAAAACGTTGTGACCGTTGTGCCCTTCGTGCGAGGCCTCTTAATGCAATCGGTATTCATAAAGCCGTTCGTAACATTCGCGGCAGCGAGCATAAATTTCGCGAAAAGGGTCCGGCAGTGGTTCGTTCTTCGGCCGATACGGCTGGAACGATGTCGATCTTGCCACTTCGTCGTACCAATATTTTGCCCAGACACCGTCGGTTTCGCGCAAGCCGGGCGGCCACGAGAGCATTGCCTTGTCGAATTCGACGCCGACCGCGCCACACAACAGTTCCAAAATCTTTCGCGGATTCTCCAGCACATCGTGCGCGTCAATCACTGGTGGAGTTTTTCCAGTTTGCTCGCGAACGAAATCAAAAATCTCTGCTTGCTGGACGAAGCCGAGATCTTCCAGGGCCGGCTCGGGATTTCTCTTAATATAGGAAAGAATCACTTCGCGCGGATTGCGAATTAGAAAGCAATTCGTAAGATCGACAATCCATTGTCGATCGATCTCGGGCAGCAAATGGTGCGTCATCTGTTTCTGGAAATAGACGCGTTTGCCTCCTGGAACAGGGCCGGTCAGTTGCTCGACGATTTTTCGCCAATCGGTTTCGCCATTGGCGATCACTTCCTCCGCGCCGGGATGTTTTTTCCCGGTCGCCTTCAAATAAAACGCATAAAAGGGCTCGTCGACTACGATCGTGTGCGGCCGATTGCCCCACGATCGCATCATCGCGGTCGAGATATTGCGCGGCCCCGACCACATCGCGATGCGGATGGGCTTCAACGCGTCTGACATTGGCGCAGCCTATCCGAACTGAAACTCGCGCTCGCGAATTATTTCAGGAAGAGAATTTCCCGTAGACCGCGACCAACCGATAGAAGCATGCGTTCTTCGAGTGATAATCGCTGACGAAACCGTCTTTCGTCCGGATTTCCACGTGCCCTCTGTTTCTGTCGCCGTAGACGAGCACCGCGCCAAGAGAAGCGGCGTAAGGATCGTGGATCGACAATCGAGTAAAACCGTAATCGCGCACCAATTCCTGGCCCGCCTCAGCGGCATAAGCCGTCTTGGGATAAGAATTAATTACTCCGGCGGCGATCAAGGCCTCTTTCACGTAATGCCAGCAACGCGCATGCGAGTGCGCGTTGGCCCGCTCCTCCGCAATCGTTGCCGCGCGTCGCAGTTTTGGATCGATCCGCGGATCGATTTGCGCGAATGGGTGCACAATTGGCACCCGCCAGTAGCGGCGGATGATGCGAACCGACGATGTTTTCCCCGCGGTATCTTGATAGTAAAAACGCGACTGCGACTCGCCCAGACCGGCGGCCGCTCGAACTGCCGTGGTGGAGAGAGCCAGCGAGCAACCGCAGAGAAAAATCAGGGGAACTAATCGTCGCACCGGAGCGTTTTATCGCAGCGATTGTGCCATCTGGCAAGCGACTTTCAGCAGGGCCACTGAGGTTTTCGCGAGCTAATACCAGAACTGTCGCGCAAACAAATCCTCCGCGGGCAATCGTCCACCGGGCAAACGAACCTGCAGTCGCAATGTCGTCGCCGACATTGTCGATCTTGCGCTGCGCTCGGCGAGAAGGTAGCGAGGCAGATTACGATTTCACATAAACGCCGAGCAATGGCCGCGGCGATGGAACCTTTGAACGAAAATCGCTGACGAAGCCGTCTTTGGTACGAAGTTCCACGTGACCAGCCGCGCGGCGGCGCGCGCCATATACGAGCACCGAGCCGACCGGGGCCTTGAACGGATCGCGCACGGGGAGCTTTTTGAATCCGTAATTACTGACCAGTTCCTGGCCGGCGTCTTTCGCGAATACGCTTTTCGGCCGTGAACTCACCACGCCGGCGGCGACCAACGCCTCTTTCACGTAGTGCCAGCACCGCGAGCGCGAGTGGGCGTGCGCGCGTTCCTCCGCGATGGTGGCGGCGCGGCGCAGCTTCGGATCGATCTTCGGGTCAACCTTCCCGACCGGATAAACGATCTTCCGCGGCTGATATTTCGTGACGATCTCGGCCGACTTTTCGTTTCCGGAAGCGTCCTTGAAAAAGAAGGTCGACTTCGAATCCTTTTTTAGATCGGCCGCTTGGGATTGCGTCGCAAAAACAGCCATGCAAAAGGCGCCAACAACCGAGAGGGAGAGAATTTTTCGCATGGGGAGCGCCCTCTATCGAACATATCCCCTGCCGCCGCAACCGGTTTTTGACAAAATTTCGATCTTTTGCGCTGCAAACCGGAATTGACGATCAAACATCTGGACAGTATCCTGTCCAGAGTGAAATCGATCAGCTACACCGCAGCGCGAGAGAACCTGGCCGCAACCATGGACCAGGTTTGTGAGGACCACGCGCCGGTCGTTATCACGCGGAACCGCGATCAATCGGTCGTGATGCTTTCGCTCGGTGAATACGACGCGCTTCAGGAGACGGCTTATCTTTTGCGCTCACCCGCGAATGCACGGCGTCTGCTTGGCGCGATCGAGACGCTTAAAAAGGGCAAAGGTATCAAGCGAAAGATCAAACTCGACGCGTGAATCTCGTCTTCGCGCCGCAAGCGTGGGAAGATTATTTGTACTGGCAGAGGACCGATCCGAACATGATTTCGCGAATCAATCTGCTTATCAAAGAAATCATGCGCACGCCGCATAGCGGCATCGGAAAGCCGGAACCGCTCAAACACGCGCTGCAGGGATATTGGTCCCGCCGGATCAACTCCGAGCATCGAATTGTTTACAAAGTGGTTGGAAAAGACATCCTGGTCGCACAGCTCCGTTATCATTATCGATAATATTCCGAACTTTGCGGGCCCGATACCGACGCCTCTACAACTTTAATGTTTCTTGTTGAGCGGCGGGAATCATTGACGCAAACTTTTTCACCAACTCATCGAGCTTGGCCATGTAGTAATCGATGTTTTCGTCGCGATTTTGCGCATCGAAATTTGAGGCGAGCTTGGCGTTTTCGTAGGCGGCGAGTTTCTTGGTCGCGCCGGTGATGTAATAGCTGATTTGGTCGCCAGGGCGATAATTACGGCCGCTGGCGAGCGCGAGCTCGTAAGCGGCGGCACGGTTGCGCGCCGAGCCGGCGATTTTCGCGCGATATTTATCCAGAGAATCCTGGAGCGTGTCGGTCTTCATCAACATGTCGATCTTCCATTCACGATTGCGGATTTTTTTTTCAAATTTTTCTCGAAGATCGACAATCGCTTCCGGTTTTCCTTGCATCAGGAGCTTGGTCATTTCCTCGAGGAAAACGCGCTGGAACTTCTCGAGGCCGCGCGACTTGAGCGCGCCACCCTTGATGATGACGTCGCCCTCACGCGTGAGCAGCGCATAATTTTTCGCCTTGTAACTGAACATGGCGTCGAATTGCTCGTCGAACTCGACTTCGATGCCAGGCGGCAATTCCGCTGCGAGCCCTTCGCGAAGCTCCGCGATCGCTTCTTCTATAGTGGCAGCCGTGCCGGCTGCTTTGTTGTTTTTTGCAGGCGACACGCCTGCCTCTACAGGTATTGGCGGCGGCACAAAGTAAATGCCGTCGGTGTCGACCTCGATCACTTGCGCGCCTTGCGCGTTCAGCCAATCGATCATTTTTTTCAACAGATCGCGCCCAATCTGGGTGACGCGCGCGGCGGCGTCGAAATCGGCAAAGTGTCCCTGTGCAAAACCCAAATAGCCGTAGAAGCTGTTTATTAGAATTTTGAACGTGTTTTGCAGCGCGTGAAAATGCCGCTGCTTCGCCGGATCTTTTTCGGCGCGCATGTTCGCTTTCGCTTCGAGCCGAAACGTGCGGAGATCGGTGAGCAGATGGCGGAAGATTTGCAGCTGGTCCGTCTGCGGAAAGCAATCGAACTGCAACATGATCGACGGATAAAGCGACGCGACGTCGCAATGCCAGACGTTGCGCGCAACACCGGTGAAAAAGATGTCGGTGTAGCCGCCTTCGAAGCCGCGCACCATCGGCATTTCCGGAATGGAATGGCGTTGCCGGAAATATTCGCGCAGGAAAAGCGCGTTGATCCGCGTGGCGTTGCCGCGCACGATCACGTCCTGATAATTGTAAGGAAAAATCTGCGCCTGGATAAAGTAGCTCGGGCTCAGCAGCTCTGCGACGGCGCGCGTCTCGCGCACGCCACAAAGCGCGCGCTGGCGAAACCTTTCGTCATTGTCGATGTAGGCGCGTTGCAATTCCTTGCCGGTAAGCGCGGAGAGTTCTTCGCTGTCGCAAAAACCAAAATGCCTTGCGACGTCGGCGCGTTCGAAACCGGACAAGGTGCGCATTCCAACGTCGTAAAATTGGGCGAGCAAAAATGTGTCGACGAAATGACGGCCATCGATCGCGAATTTCGGGTAATCGATCGTTTTCTCCGCGATTTGCAGGCGCGACGGGCGCGAACGTAGAAAACCGCCGCTGCGTCCCCAATCGAGTTTTGTTTTCGTTTTATTTGCGCGCGCGACCAGATACGGCAGATCGAAGCGAAACAAGTTGTGACCCTCGATCACATCCGGATCGCGCTCTTTGATGAGACTGGTGAGTTTCTTGAGCGCGCTTCTTTCAGATTCCTCGACGTTTTTTGGATCGACAATAAGCAGGTCTTCCCAGCCGGAATTATCCGAGAGCGCGATGCTCATAAGGTGATCGTTGGAGTCATCCGAAAATGACAGCACTTCGACTTGCATCCGCTTCAGTTCTTCGAACGGCAAATCCTTGAACAACGTGCGTCCCGTGGCCGTGAGATAATGTTGCACCGGATCGGTGAACGCGAAAAAATCACGCCCGGCGCTTTTAAGTCCATTGCGCAGCGCGATCAGTTCCTTCCAGCTGTCGACCGTGACGCGCCAGCCGTATTTGAGATCGCCGTCGAGCTTTTCCGCTTCGATGCCAAGATCGACAACGTCGCTGTCGGCCCAAACGAAGGGATGAAACGGTTCCACGTCGACGAGGGTCGACCCATCCTTTTCGCGCCGGTAAACTTTGACCGTCCCCGTTTCGCCGAGTTCGATCGCGGCGATGCGCGGCGTCGGATCGGCGCCGAAAAGCATCGTGTTTTTCTCGAAATCCATGATTTAACCGCAGATTACGCAGATAAACGCAGATTTGAATCTGGAAACCATGAAGCCACGAAAATTCCCTGTTCGTTTCCTGGATTCCTGGCTTCCAGATTTATGTATTCACGATTTCTGTTATAAGTGCCGGATGAAGATTTCATTATTGTCGATTTTATACTTGTCGATCTTGTCCGTGGCCCCCGCATTCGCTCAGCAGACGCCGGAGGCATTGGCCGATGCGGAGCTGCCGTCGCTGCTCACGATTTACAAAGACCTCCACACGCATCCGGAATTATCCACGCATGAGGAGCGTTCGGCTGCGATTGTTGCGAAAGAATTGAAGGCCGCTGGCTGTGAAGTGACCGAGCGCGTGGGCAAATACGAGAACCCTGGCGCGACATGCTTCGGCGTTATCGGCGTGATGAAGAACGGCGCCGGGCCGACCGTTCTCGTGCGCACAGATATGGATGCGTTGCCCGTGCACGAGGAAACAGGCGTGCCATACGCGAGCACAGTGACGACGAAGAGCGACGACGGTAAAGACGTGCCGGTGATGCACGCGTGCGGACACGACATTCACATGTCGACGTTCATCGGTACCGCGCGCGCGCTCGCGAAATCGAAGGAGAAATGGCACGGCACGATTGTTTTTGTCGGTCAGCCGGCGGAGGAAACCGTCGGCGGCGCGCGAGCATTATTAAAAGACGGCCTCTACACGCGCTGGCCGAAGCCAAATTACGCGCTCGCGTTGCATGACGATGCTGAAATCGAGACAGGCAAAATCGGCGTGACCGAAGGTTACGCCTACGCGAATGTCGATTCAGTTGATGTCACCGTGCGCGGCGTCGGCGGACATGGCGCCTACCCGCACAAGACGAAGGATCCGATTGTTCTTTCAGCCGAGATTATCAACGCCTGGCAGACGATCGCGTCACGCGAGAACAACCCGCTCGATCCGCTCGTGATCACAGTTGGTTCGATTCACGGCGGGACAAAACACAACATCATTCCGGACGAAGTGAAGATGCAGCTGACGGTTCGCACGTATAAGAAAGAAGTGCGCGACAAGGTGCTGGCCGCGATCGATCGCATCGCAAAAGGTTGCGCCACGGCCGCTGGTCTTCCGCCCGAAAAGATGCCGGACGTTCACGTGCGTCAAGATGAATTCACGCCCGCTACTTATAACAATCCGGAGCTGACCAAGCGCGTCACTGCCGCGCTGAAAGTTGCATTAGGCAGCGATAAAGTTGTAGCGAAAGATCCGACGATGGGCGGCGAAGACTTCTGTGAATATAGCCTGCCGGACCACTCCATTCCGGCGTTCATGTTTAACGTCGGGGCTGTCGATCCGGCCAAGGTCGCAGAGTCGAAGAAAACTGGCACGCCGCTGCCGAGTTTGCATTCGAGCAAGTTTGCGCCCGTTCCCGAACCGACGATCCGCACCGGAATTATCGGTATGACGAGCGCGGTGCTCGATCTAATGAAGCAATGATCGCGCGACGCGCGATCATTTCACTCGAATATTTTTGCGCAGGAAGGTCGGGACATCGAGGTCCTGACCTTCGACAATGGTTGGTTCGCTTTTTTCGAAGCGACCGCGCGTGACCGGTTCGAATTGCAAAACTTCCTGCTTGGCTTGCACAAATTTTTCGGCGGGAGGCTGTGGTTCTTTCACCGGCAGCAGCGGTTTTTTCTTTGGAACAATCAAGCGCGGTGCAGGAGCGAGCTTTTTGATTTCGGGTTCTGGCCCGACCGGCGATGTTTCAATCGGCGCCGGTTCTTCAAACGGAATTAAATTTTCTGAAATGGGACCGGCTTCGGCGCTTACCGGCTCCGGCTCGCCACGGGACGAGTCCGT
>DMCG01000065.1:13554-13824 GCA_003445855.1 Spartobacteria bacterium
GGACGAGTCCGTCCGACTGGCGGACAAGATGTCGATCTTGGGCGGCGGTTGCGGAGATTGCTCCCAAATTGGCGGAGGCGGGGCGGGAATTGGCTCGCTCGTTGCGGATATTGTTTGCGACGCACCTTCGCCATCCGCGGCCAGCGAACTGATGATCGTCACGCTCAAGCGGTTTCCCATCCTGCCGTCCACGGCGGTGCCGAAAAGAATCTGCGTGTGGTCGTTCACGTGACGTCCAAGTTCCTGCATCAAGATTTCCACTTCAGATAA
>DMCG01000249.1:0-227 GCA_003445855.1 Spartobacteria bacterium
GCGAGATTGACCGGCGCTTCGAATCCGGGCACGAGCCGCTTGTAACTATTGGTCGTCGGGTTCGTGATGCAGGTGAGCGCGGACGCGTGCCGCAAAATGCCACCGATAAAAAAGAGCGCCATGTCGCTCAAGCCGGCATAGCCATTGCCGGCAAACAGCGGCTTATCGTCTTTCCAAAGCGACATGTGGGTGTGCATGCCCGAGCCGTTGTCAGCGAAGAGCGGCTT
>DMCG01000249.1:584-904 GCA_003445855.1 Spartobacteria bacterium
TAATACTGCATCGAGTCGCCCATCACTTTGAGCGGCGCGAACCGGACATCGATCTCGGCTTGTCCCGCGGTCGCCACTTCGTGGTGTTGCTTTTCGATCGGCACGCCCGCTTTCTCGAGCTCGATGCACATTTCATTGCGGATGTCCTGCAAAGTGTCGGCCGGTGAGACCGGGAAGTAGCCTTCCTTCGGGCGAATTTTGTAGCCGAGATTTGGAAACTCTTCGCGCGCGCTGTTCCAATGTCCCTCCACACTATCGACAAGATGAAACGAGGAGTTCGCCGAGTAACTGAAACGCACGTCGTCAAAAATAAAAAACTC
>DMCG01000249.1:1222-2559 GCA_003445855.1 Spartobacteria bacterium
GGATCGCGATCGTACGGCTCACGCGTGATTGGATCGACAATCGTGCAAATGAGGCTGAGCGTCGGTTCCGCATTGAAGATGTCGATCCAAGCGGTCGTCGGATCGGGAATCACAAGCATGTCGGACGCGTTAATTACCTTCCACCCGCGGATGCTCGAACCATCGAAGCCAATGCCATCGGTGAAAATGTCTTCGTTGTATTCGGTGAGCGTAGTCGTGAAATGCTGCCAGGTGCCGGGCAAGTCGGTGAACTTGAAGTCCACAAGTTTCACGTTGTTGTCCTTGATCATTTTGTTGACGTCGGATGGAGTTTTTTCTTTGGCCATTGCTTAAGAGGTTGATGGTTGATTGTTGAATGCTGATGGAAAGGAAAAATCCAATTGTCGATCTTGTAAACGTTGAACGCGCCCAAACAAACGACGATGAAACGCTGATAATCGCGCGGAGACTGACAGTCGATCAACCATCAGCCATCAACTATCAACGGCCGTCTCACACCGCTTTCTCGCCGATCTCTTCCGTGCGGATGCGCACCGCGTGTTCCACTGGAAGCACAAAAACTTTTCCGTCACCGATCTTGCCGGTCTTAGCCGCCGCCACAACCACGCTGACTGCTTTCTCCACCATGTCGTCCGCGAGCACGACTTCCACTTTCACTTTCGGCAAAAAATCGACCGTGTATTCGCTGCCGCGATAAATCTCGGTGTGACCTTTTTGCCGGCCGAAACCTTTTACTTCGGTGACGGTCATCCCTTCGATGCCGAGCTCGGCCAGCGCTTCCTTGACCTCCTCGAGTTTGAACGGCTTGATGATCGCTTCCAGTTTTTTCATGTCGATGTAAACTTCGCGCCGCGTGGTCCGTTGCAATCGCAAGCTGAACGCGGCACGCGCTCTCTTAACAACACAACGCCGCGGATGCAATCACGATTTTTTTGCGCTCAGGCGCGGAAATTTTTTGCCAAATGCGCGCGCGGTCTATACTGAAAGTGAATGCCCCGCGACTCCTTCGTTCATCTGCACCTGCACACCGAATATTCGCTGCTGGATGGCGCTGTGCGGATGAAGGAGTTAATGAGAAAAGCGGCGGAATTTAAAATGCCGGCGGTGGCGGTGACCGATCATGGCAATCTTTTTGGCGCGATCGAATTTTACCAGGAAGCGCGGAAGGCCGGGGTTAAACCGATCATCGGCTGCGAAGCCTACGTCGCGCCGCGTTCGCACAAAGACCGATCGAGTTCGATGCGCGAGGCGGCGTATCACTTCACCTTGCTGGCGCGGGATGAAACCGGCTACCACAATCTCATTAAGTTAATTTCAACCGCGCACCTCGACGGGTT
>DMCG01000249.1:2851-3564 GCA_003445855.1 Spartobacteria bacterium
GAAGTGAATTCGTCGATCCAGGCAAACAAGATCGACAACGCAAAACAAGCGGCGGCGGAATATCGCGACATTCTGGGCGCGGAGAATTTCTTCATGGAATTGCACGATCACGGCATGGAAGAGCAGCGGAAATGCAATCAAGTCTTGCCGCGGATCGCGAAGGATCTGGGCGTCGGTTTGGTCGCGGCCAACGACGTTCATTTTTTGAGGCGCAGCGATCATGACGCGCATGATGTCATGCTTTGCATCGGCACCGGAAAAATGGTGCAGGACGAAAACCGCATGCGCTATGCGCCGGAACTGTATTTCAAATCGCCCGAGGAGATGCGCGAGTTGTTCAAAGATTTTCCGGAAGCGATTACAAATACTCTGGAGATCGCGGAGCGTTGCAATTTAGAGATCGAATTCGGGAAATCGAAATACCCGGACTATCCGGCGCCGGAAGGGCTTTCGCGCGAAGCTTACTTGCGCGAACTTTGCGCGAAAGGTTTGCAGCAGCGTTACGGCGACCGCGCCAAGATCGACAATCAGCTTTCGCAGCGCCTCGACTATGAATTGGGCGTTCTCGAAAAAACCGGGTTTGTCAGCTACATTCTGATCGTCTGGGATTTCATCCATTTCGCCAAAGAGCGAAAAATTCCGGTTGGTCCTGGCCGCGGCTCGGCCGCCGGTTCCATCGTCGCTTATGTTCTCGGCATCACCGACATCGATCC
>DMCG01000249.1:3845-5716 GCA_003445855.1 Spartobacteria bacterium
CCGCCAGATATCGACGTCGATTTTTGCGAAGCGCGCCGGGGCGAGGTGCTGGAATACGTGCGACAAAAATACGGGGAGCGTCGTGTGGCGCAGATCATTACATTCGGAAAACTCAAAGCCAAAAGTGTCGTGCGCGATGTCGGGCGCGTGATGGGGCTGAGTTATCGCGATGCCGATCGCATCGCGAGAATGATTCCGAACGAGCTGAATATTACGCTCGATTCCGCGGTGGAGAAAAACGCCGAGCTTAAAAGAGCCATCGCGACCGAGCCGCAGACAAAGCAACTTTTTGATTACGGCAAGATCCTTGAGGGCTTGTCACGCAATGCGGGGGTGCATGCGGCCGGAGTTGTGATCGCGGATCGCGATTTGTCCGATTACATCCCGCTCTGTCGCGACGTGAAAGGCAACGACGTCATCAGCCAATATCCGATGGGGCCGCTCAATGATCTCGGCCTGCTCAAGATAGATTTTCTCGGACTGAAGACGCTGACCGTGATCGAAGATACGCTCGCGCTCATTCATAAACGCGATCCGGATTTTTCTCTGGAAAATATTCCGCTCAATGATCCCGCCACATTTGCGCTCTACAACCGGGGCGACACGATTGGCCTTTTCCAGATGGAATCCGGCGGGATGACCAGTTTGTCGAAGCAGTTTGATGTGAAAAAGCTGGACGACATCATCGCATTGATCGCGCTCTATCGGCCCGGCCCGATGGAACTGATCCCAGAATTCGTAAAAGCGAAAAAAGGAATTACGCCGATAAAATACCTCCATCCGCTGCTCGAAGAAATTTGCGCCGACACCTACGGCGTCATGATCTACCAGGAACAGGTGATGGCGGCGGCGAGCAAACTCGCCGGTTACTCACTTGCGCAAGCCGATCTTCTCCGCCGCGCCATGGGCAAAAAGGACAAGGAGAAGATGGCGAAGGAGCGCAAGAATTTTATCGAAGGGTGCGCACACACCAATAAGATTTTGGAGAAAAAAGCGAATGCGATCTTCGACTTGCTGGAAAAATTTGCCGGCTACGGATTCAACAAGAGTCACAGCGCGGCTTATGGCGTCATCAGTTATCACACGGCCTATCTCAAAGCGCATTATCCGGTTGAATTCATGGCCGGATTGTTGAGCAACGAAATCAACAACACCGAAAAAATTTCTGTCTTCGTCGGCGAATGCAAACGCATGGGGATCTCCATCTGGCCGCCCGACATCAATCGCAGCGGCTTGAAATTCATCCCGGAAAGTAACACAGCCGTCTCGGCTGTACGAGATAAAGAAAAAAACGACAGGCAAGATGCCTGTGTTACGATGTCGATCCGCTACGGCCTCGCTGCGATCAAGCATGTCGGTGAAAGCGCCATGGAAATGTCCATCCAGGAACGCGAGCGCGGCGGGGATTTCACTTCGCTGGAAGATTTCTGCGGCCGGCTTGGCTCACGCATCGCAAATCGCAAAATGCTGGAAAGTTTGATCAAATCCGGCGCGTTTGATTTTCTCCCGCGTGATCGCGCGGAACTTTTCGCCTGCATCGATGAGTCGCTGGCCGCTTCCGCGGCGGCGCACCGCGATCGTGCCGCCGGCCAGGTCTCGCTCTTTGAGGAAATCGCAACGGCGACGACCAGAAAAAAATCGGTCGCTCCCTGGAGCGATCATGAAAAACTTTCCTACGAAAAAGAACTGCTCGGTTTTTATGTGAGCGGGCATCCGCTGGACGCCTATGTCGATCTTTTCGCGACGAAAAATTATCAGCCGATTGCTTCGTTAGGCGACCTCGACGACCGATCGCAATTCAAGACCGCGGGCGCCATCGCGCAGATCGACAAGAAATTCACGCGAAAAGAAGGCAAGCCATTCGCGGTTGT
>DMCG01000249.1:5985-7060 GCA_003445855.1 Spartobacteria bacterium
GGACGGGTTGTTGAGATTCAGGGGACAATCGATACGCGCGGCGATTCGGTTCGCGCCACCGCGCAAAAAGTGAAAGTGCTTGGCACGGAAAAAACAAACGGCGCCGCGAGTGCAAATGAAAGATCGACAAGTACATTTGAGGAGCCGGCTGTGCTCTTGCAATTTTCGCCGGCGGCGACGAACGAAGAATTGCGCGAAGTGCGCGAAATTCTGGCCCGATTTCCAGGTCAGCGTCGCGTGCAATTGCTTTTCGAGCGACCGACGGGAAGTTCATTGCGGGTCGATGCCGGCGCAGATTTGCGCGTCGATCTTACCCGCGACCTTGAGGAAAAGCTTTCGCGCTGGCTCGTCTCGACGAAGGCAGAGCGCCGCAACGTTATGGTCGATCCAGCGAAAAGCTGAGCGGTTGCCGATCGCCGTATTGGAAACCTCGAAGCGCGGCCTGGCCAAACTCAGGCGCGCCTCTGTCGCGAACTCCAATCTTTAGTGAGCGGCCGCCCGGCGCGACGCAAATTGCATCTTCTTCATCTGGGCCCGCATCTTTCTTTAATGCAATGTTCCACCGGCCAGAGCGCGCATCGCCATGCAAATCGATTTTTTCAATTCCCGGCGAAGGTCCGGCCACGTTTTCGGCTGGAAGGAATTGCAGCGCGTTTACACAATCGACTGTGGGCAACCAACTGAGATCGAACAGCGCCTGGCTTGGAACGAGCGTGACGCCCACATTTTGGAGGTCGGTAAAGTCGATTGTGCCGTTAAACGCAATTTCGATTGGCCCATCCTGCAGCTGCAGTGAATCGATGGAAGCGGTGCGGCCCTGGAAAATCAGTCGCAGGCCGAGTGAAGACGAAAGCAGCGTGTTTGGTGCGTAATCGGAAAGATTCCGGACGGAGAGCGCGAGGGTTCCACGAGAACCATGCTCATGCGATATGTCGATCTTTCCTTGCGCGCGCAGGAAATCTTTGCCGCGTTCCAATTCCAATTCTTCAATCTCGAGCTGTGTCGACTTCACATTTATCTTTGCCGTCAGCAGGTCGATCGGAGCTTTGAAGATAGTGAGCGCGGAACCAGTAGC
>DMCG01000249.1:7366-16261 GCA_003445855.1 Spartobacteria bacterium
GGCGCCAAAGAGACTGGCAAAATCGCCGAGATTACTGATCGACGCCGAGATGTCGCCGCGAAAATCCGGCTTGAGCCAATCCGATGAGTTGGTGGGAAATGATGCCTCGCCGCTCATGGTGAGCTGATTTTTCTTTTGCTTTACGTAGAGCTGCTCGAGTTCGACCTGTCGGTTGTAGAGCGCGGCGCCGAGCATAATCACGTCGGCCGCGCGATCGCGCCAGGTGAGGCCGGTCACCTCAGTCCATAGCGAGGCGGTCGCGTGCGTCAGGTCGAGCGAATTGCCCCGAAAAGTAAACTTGCAAGCGTGAAGCACTCCGCCCAGTCGATCCGTAAACCCGATCGCTTCCGAGGTCTGCGTGAGAGAAATATCTGCGGCCGATCCCACGAGGTTCCAATTTGAGCGATGAGACCGCGATTCATTTGAAATACTGGCGCGAATTTTTCCGCCAAACACCTCGACATCGAAGTCCAGTCCGACGTTTTGTTTGTCGAGGCGCGACAAATCGGCGGTGACCGATGGCAGGTCGAGGCCGCGCGTCAGGCTGAGGCCGGCAAGCGTCAGGCGATTATCCTCCCATTTTGTTGCGCCGCGCAGATGCGAAAAAGTTTGGCGAAACCACGGCGATGCAATCGTGACCTCGTCTGCGCTGAAGCGCCCGACATCTGTTTCGCTCGCGGAAAGAGAAACACTGCGCAACAAGATCACAGCCGGTCCATCTTCCACGCGCAAATCGAAGCGCCCGAAATCGAGATTGCCTGGGAGCAACTTTTGCAAAGTCGCCCAGCCGCTCTCCGTCAGCGATATTCCCGCCGGGTTGCTGCGGTGGATCTCCAGACGCAATCCTTCAGTCGAGAGAGAGCGGATCGCACGTCCGCTCGTGTGCATCAAAATGGCTTTGAGATTCAAACCGACTGTTGCTCGTACCGCGCTCACCTCGATGTGAAATGCCGCGTCGCGCGCGCTGGCCATGTGAAACCCGCGCAGCACCACCGGACGCAAGAAGGGCGCGTCTATCTTGTCGATCTTGACCGTGAGGCCTTGCTGGCGCGCTCTCCACCAGAGCCACAAGCGAAGACCATTGGAGACAGCGGATGGCGCAAACCAGATTGCAAATAGCAGCGCGAGAACGCTCAGCAGTATGGCCAATAAAAGTCGATTCTTGAATGCCAGCGGCGTCACAGAAGTTGTAGGGCGGCGTTCTACGCCGCCGGCAAATTGGTTTTCGACTCCGTATATCCGATGAAATACGGCCAGTCCTCCCATCGCGTTACGAATCCGGCGCGCACCGGATTTTCGCGTATGTAGATCCATTTGGATTGAGCGGATTCTTCACGACGCAGCAGCCGGTCGAATACACCATGCTGCCATTGCCACAATGATGGTACTTCGGGCCGAACGAAGCGTTTTAGACCGGCAGAGAATTGCGTGACTCGTTCCTCGCGGCGGTGTTTCGGTGAAACGAGCATGTGGAGGTGGTCGGGCATGACCACGGCGGCTATGGTATTCCAATTTGGATTGTCACAGCAGAATCGCTTGATGGCGGCAAAAATTTTCGGTTCCGCCAGGACTTCCTTTCGATTTCTCACGCAAAGCGTGACAAAATAGATTACGCGTTGGTCACATTGCAGCCAAACGGGAATACGCGGCGGTCGCGCCATGATTTAGATGTTGGCGGCCAAAATGGCCGCCCTACAAGTCAATTTCCGCGGCGAAGCTCTCTCACTCGGGCAAAGACGCAAGGACCACGCCATTGGGCGGGGGCGCTAATCGTTTTTTACCGAACTCGTGAAAACCAGTTTCAGCGGTTGGCGCGTGTGAATGCGCTCGTGGAGTTGCTTCTGTAATGCGTTTTCGGCTTCCGAGGGCAAATTGCTTTCGACCGCTTTTTGCCGGGCCAGTTGCGGCAAGATCGACAATTCGTTTTGCACATCGTTTACGGAAATCCGATTCCAAAAACCGTTTTCAAGCGCGAGCACGTCCACCTGATCCTGCTCCACGCCGAGGAGCTGAGCGTGCGGAAGCTGCACGACAATTTCATCCGCACGGATGTCGACAGCCAGGTCCTGCCGCAAATCGAAGCCGGCTTTGACCGTAAAGGTGCCGTGAAGTTTTACGCGCTTTGAGCTTCCCGCCCATGTGTGCAACAACTCGTGTTCGACTTCGATCCGGCGGGCCAGAATCACGAGTTCGCTCGTGGGTATGCTTTGTTCCAGATAAACGCGATTATTGATCGTGATGCGCGGTTGCAAATGCGCGACGTCGATGAAAGCCGCTCGTAAATCTTTGCCAAGTCTCTCCAGTTCGGTCGTGCCTTGCGCCGCCGTTCGCGCCGGCCAGCTCTCCAGGCGCAGGAAAATCACCACAATGACGACCGCGGCGATGAGCACAACGACGGTCAAAGTGGCTGGCCAGGAAAATCGCGCCTGTGCCGCAGAAGATTTTTTCATAGCGCCCAGCTTGCCGCGAAAAAAGTACCGCCCCCCACGCCCGATGGACGTGAAGGGCGGCTGTTCCCCCCAGAACATTCTTGGAAAACTCCGCTGCTAGTAATCGAGCTTACGGGTCGTCGCAACAAAATTTTGCGTGAACTTATGCGACGGCCGGCCGGCTTTGCAAAGAACTTGTCGATCTTTTGTGCTTCCCGGACGGAGCTGCGCGCTGCTGTGAGATCGGACACTACTTAGGTGGAGCTTGCGTAAACGCGCTTCGAGCGTTCTAGTTTTGTATGCGTAATCTGCACGGCGAAACGTCGCGGAGTTTGGCTGGCTCATTGCTCGTCGCTCATCCCAACATGCTCGATCCGAATTTTCGGCGAGCGGTGCTTTTTATTTCTGCGCACGATCCAAGCGACGGTGCGCTGGGAGTGATCATCAATCGGCCGCTCGATAAACAGGTGGCCGATCTGGTGAGCGAGACGCCGCCCGACGGCCTCGCTGACGTGCCGGTCTTTCTTGGCGGACCGGTCGGGAAGAATCAACTGATGTTTGCAGCGTTCGAATGGCAGAAAGGTCAAGGCCTTACGCTCAATCACAATGTGGGGTTGAGCGACGCAACCGAACAGGCCGAACAGAATCTCGCGTCAATCTGCGCATTTGTGGGTTACGCGGGCTGGGAGGCGGGCCAACTTGAGGCCGAGTTGAAGCAGAAAGCGTGGCTGCTGCAAAAGCCCAGTCGCTCCGTCCTGAAACCCGAGCGTCTGCCGAAACTCTGGTTCGACATCATGCGCGGTCTCGGGCCCTGGTATAAGATGCTGGCGGCAGCTCCGGATGACCCGTCGCTCAATTAGCGACAAGTAACGAGTAAATTTTAACTTGCTCGCTCGAAGCTTGTCACTCATCACTCGTCACTTATCACTCTCTTATAAATGATCATCGGCGTTCCGAAGGAAATTAAAGAGCAGGAACAGCGCGTCGCGTTGCTGCCCTCAGCCGCGGGCCAATTAGTTCGGCGCGGACATTCCGTCCTCGTGGAAAAAAACGCCGGCGTCGGTTCCGGTTACCGGGATGAAGAATACGTCAAAGCCGGCGCGGAGATTGTCGATCTTGCGAAAGACGTTTTCGCGCGCGCGGACATGATTGTGAAAGTGAAGGAACCGCTGAAATCTGAATTTCCACTTTTGCGAAAAGGCCAGATTCTTTTCACTTATTTGCATCTGGCCGCCAGCAAAGCGCTCACCGAAGCGTTACTGAAATCGGGCGTGACCGGCGTCGCTTACGAAACGATTCAGGTCGGAAATCGTTTGCCGTTGCTTGAACCAATGAGCGAGATCGCGGGGCGCATGTCGGTAGTGATGGGCGCGAATTTTCTCGCAAAATATAACGGCGGCAGCGGCGTGCTGCTTGGCGGTGTCCCGGGCGTTTTGCCCGGTCGTGTTGTGGTGGTCGGCGGCGGGACTTCCGGCGTGAACGCGGCGCGCATGGCCACTGGTCTCGGCGCCGACGTGACGATTCTCGATGTCGATCTTGAGCGACTGCGTTTTCTCGATCTTGCGATGAGCAGCACGAACACACTTTATTCGAGCGAAGCGAACCTGCAGGAATTGATGCCGGATTGCGATTTGCTCATCGGCGCGGTGTTGCTGCCCGGGGCGAAAGCACCAAAACTGATCACGCGCGCGATGTTGCGAAAAATGAAACGCGGCAGCGTGCTCGTCGACATTTCCATCGATCAAGGTGGCTGTGCGGAAACTTCCCGGGCCACCACGCATCTCGATCCGGTTTATGTCGAGGAAGGTGTCACGCATTATTGCGTGGCGAACATGCCGGCCGCCTACGCGCGCACCGCCACACAGGCGCTCACCAACGTGACCTATCGGTATGTGGAGTTGCTCGCCGATTTCGGTTTGGAGGGAGCCTGTAAAAAGCAACCGGCGCTCAGCGGCGGAATCAACACCCGCGGCGGGAAGCTGACCTGCCGCGCGGTGGCCGATGCGCATGGGTTGCCATACGAGCCGCCGCTTTGATTTGATGTAAGGCCGAAAAGGAAGCTTGCTCCGATTCATCATTAACTCAATATTGGCTTCGCAATCCAAAACCTATGAAGAAATACATCTGCATCCTGGCTGGCGCCGCGCTGCTCGCGGCATGTGAGCAAAAACCCGAAACTACCGCGCCGGCCGCAAGTCCGACAGCTTCACCCGAAGCGACCCTGGCCACGAGTCCGACGGAGTCGACAACAACGTCTCCGGTGGAATCGCCTTCGCCGACACCCTAAATTAAGTTTAACTCAGTAAAACCAGCTCCATTCTTAAATCTATGAAAAAATATATCTGTATCCTCGCTAGCGCGGCCCTGCTCGTGGCCTGCGAACAAAAAGAAACCACGGTGACTCCGGCAGGGGAAAAGAAGGAAAGAAATACTACCGTCGTCAATCCTTCTCCCGCCGCTTCCAGCAACACCGAGTCGAACACGACAATCAACACCACGTCTTCGCCCAGCAGCGAGACAAAGACTGAATCGAGCACCACGACAACTTCTACACCAGCTCCGTAATTTTTCCGGAGCGGGCCCAGTTCTCGCAAAGTCTTTCCTCGAACGTGCTCAAGGAAAGACTTTTGCTGTACTGCCATCATCGCGCATTGGCGAAACTGCGGCATCATCGCAAGATCGACAATTTGATATGCCGGCGCGCCATTCGCTTTCGTTTCCAAAAAGCCGGCGCTTGACCCGCGCGTCGGAATTTGAGCGCGTCCGGCAAGAGGGCCGCGCGCATCGCGGCGGACTGTTAATGCTTGGCGTGCTTGCGGCGAAAGAAACCCGCGGTTTCCGCGCCGGCTTTGTTACATCGCGGCGACTCGGTGGCGCAGTCGTGCGCAACCGGGTGCGGCGTCGTCTGCGCGAGATCGTGCGCAAGCATCAGCATGAGATTGTCGATGCAGAGTGGATCGTGACGATCGCCCGAGCGAACGCGGCGCGCGCGACTTATCACCAGTTGGAAGATGAATGGTTGCGTCTGGCAAAGCGCGCTTCTATCCTAGCGTCCTGATGCTCCGCCTGGTTGGTGTTTTTATTCGCGTTTATCAATGCACCCTTTCGCCGCTCCTGTCCTTAATTGGCGGGCCCGGTTCTGGTTGTCGATTCGAACCGACGTGTTCGGCCTATTTTTTGGAAGCAATTGAAACGCACGGCGTTTGCCAAGGAAGCTGGCTGGGATTAAAACGAATCGCGCGATGTCAACCATGGGGCGGCTGCGGGCACGATCCTGTGCCGCCGCTCAGTCCCGGCAGTCACGCGACCGATCGGCTCCTTTGTGAATAGCCACCGCGACAATTTTTATGGATCGAACCGCGTGGATTGCCGTTATACTTTGCGTGGTCGGCCTGGTCGTGTGGGAATTTTATCTCGCAAACCAGACCCGGCCGAAACCGGCTGCCATGCCGCCGGGACCGACTGCCGCGCCGGTTTCTCCCACGCCAGTAATCGCGACTAGCGTCCCCGCGTCACTTGCTTCGCCGGCGCCAAACGCGGCGCCAACGCCAACGGAAGCAGTGCCGCCGTTTCAAGAAGCGGTTGAGACACTCCGCAATTCCGACGTCGAGCTGCGTCTCACAAATCGCGGCGGCGGCATCAGCCAATCGGTGTTGCTCAATCACAAGGCTGAACAGAATGAGCATGTGACTTTAAATTCTTCGGACCGCATACCCATCGGCGCGATCATCGACAATCCCGCCGCTCCGCTCTTGCCGGAATACAAAATGACGCGGGAAGGGGACGCCGTTCAATTCGAGCGCACCATGGCCGAGCGCGTCACGATTCGAAAAAAGTTTTTCTTTCAGAAGTCCGCGGAAAAAAAAGATAACTTCGTCGCCGAGCTCGATGTCGATCTTCAGAATGGTGGCGCAACGCCCTACGCGAACGCCGGCTACTTTGTTGCACTTGGATCTGCTGCGCCAATTCATCCGAAGGATTACCCGTCCTATATGCGACTGGTTTGGTGCATTGATGGAAAGGCGAAAGGCGTCGACGTCGGTTGGTTTGGAGGTGGCAGCGGATTTTTCGGCGTGGGTCAACGTGCCGCGCAACCTTTCTACCAGCAAAATATCGCGGGCGCAGAATGGGTTGCGGTCAGCAATCAATTTTTCACGACTCTGCTCGCGCCGCTCACTGCCAAGGCGAACAACACCTGGGCCCGCCGTTTCGACATTGCGCGCTGGCCGGATCAAAAAAGCTTCGGCCTTGAAGGCGCGCTGGGCATGCCCGGCTTTCAATTACAGCCCGGACAAACTTACAGGGCGCGGTTTGAGATCTACACCGGCCCGAAGCTTTACCATCGCCTCGCGCAATTGGAGCACAACGAAGCTGAGATCATGGATTTCGGCATGTTCAAGATCGTCTGCCAGTTTCTGCTCAACTTCATGAACTCGTTGCACGGCGTGCTGGGAAATTATGCGGCCGCCATTCTCGCTCTTACCACCGTCATTAAGCTTGTGCTCTGGCCGATCCAAAACAAAGCGAACCGTTCCATGCGACAGATGGCAGCGCTCTCGCCGAAAATGCAGGAGCTGCGCGAGAAATACAAAGATGATCCCACCCGGATGAACCAGGAGGTGATGAAACTTTACAAGGAGTACGGCATCAATCCCGTCGGCGGCTGTTTGCCGATGGTGATTCAGATCCCGATATTTTTCGGTCTGTTCAAAATGCTCGGCCAGGCGGTGGAATTGCGAAACGCAAAATTTCTCTGGGTGCGCGATCTTTCGCAACCAGACACCGTCGCGCATCTGCCGGTGCTCGGCTGGCCGGTCAACATCATCCCGCTCTGCATGGCCGCGACGCAAATTTGGCTCATGGCAATGACACCCAAGACCGGCGACGCCACGCAACGCCGGGTGATGATGTTCACGCCGCTGATCTTTTTATTTATCTGCTACAATTTCGCGGCGGCTCTGGCATTGTATTACACGACGCAGAATCTTTTCAGTATCTTGCAATTTTATCAGAACAAAAGACAACCGGCGCCGACGCTCGAAAAGCGTTCGGTTGCCGCGAAACGAAAAAACCGATGACACCGAAGGAATTACTCGACACCATCCTCGGCTATCTCGGTTTCGTTGTGCAAATCGAGGAGTCGCAGAACGAGGCGGGCAGCCTGGTTCTGCAAATTTACACTGAGGAAAGTCGACGCCTGATCGGGCGCGACGGTGAAACGCTCGAAGCCATCACGTTTCTTCTCAACCGGCTGTCACAAACGAAGGACCGAGATGCCGCGAAAGTGATTGTCGATTGCGAGCACTACCGCTCCATGCGTGAAGACCGCATCGTGCAGCGCGTCCGCGAATTGGCCGAGCGCGTTCGCATTACTGGCCGTTCGTTACAGCTCGAGCCGATGAATTCCTACGAACGGCGCATCGTGCACAATGCTTTCAAAGATGACCCCGACGTCGCGACCTGGAGCCCGTCCGATTCCGCGCGCATCAAGCAAATCACATTGCTTAAGCGCCAGCCAAAAAAAGAACCCGCGCAAAAAGAAATGTAGCGGCGCTTGTGTCAAGCGCCGGGCGCGAGGGCTCGTCGCGCCGACGAATTTTGTAGGGCAGCCATCTTGGCTGCCAATTAAAACATGGCGGCGAAAATCGCCACCCTACAATTTAGGTTGAAAGCGCGCAGCCTCTTTATTCTCTCCGGAGCGCGCCTCTGGTCGCCAACGAAACTTCTGCAAAAGCGGATTGGATTTGCCTTCGGCGGCGTCGGCAATGATTTCACCTAGCAGCGGCGCGAATTTGAATCCGTGTCCGCTATCGCCCGTTGCGATAACTAGCCCTGGTCGCTTCGGATCCGGTGCGATCCAAAAATCTCCGTCGTGCGTGTCGCAATACAAACAGATGCGCGTGTAAACAATTGGCGCGTCAAGCAGTGCGGGAAATGTCCCGGCTAGAAATTCGCGCAAATTTTTTTCCTCCTCGGGCGTCACTGCGCGCTCGAGCGATTCCGGCGACATCTCGCGGCCGGGTCCATGATTCGCAATTTTCACCACACCTTCGCGGTTGAGCGGAAAACCATAGTAGCCCGTTGTCGAAATATCGGCGCCAAACACGGGAAAACGTTCGGGCGCGAAAAGTTCCGGGTCGCGAGGTTTGAGATGAAAAACCGGATGTCCGGTCGCGCGAAAAGATTTTCGCGTGAACGGCAGCACGTACGGCGTCCACGCACCGACGGCCATCACGACGACATCGCCAGCAATTCGTTGACTCGCTCGCTCCCGCTCGCTCGGCCTTGCGGCCCTCCCGTCCATGTCGCTCGGCTCCGGCCGGCTCCATTGTCGATCTTTCAGCACAATGCCCCGTACTCGATCGTCGCCTTCATCCAAGCCGGCAAACGTGCTGCCTTCGCGCAATTCAATACCAAGCGATTTCGCACGTTGGATCAGTGCCGCGACCACGCGCCCGCTTTCAAC
>DMCG01000249.1:16604-17090 GCA_003445855.1 Spartobacteria bacterium
GAATCGATGCGCTCAACTTTGTGACCGCGTCGCTCCAGCACTTTCAAACTTTCGTATTCGAAGTCGCCCGGCTGCATCGCTTGTCGGCGCAAGAACAAAAATCCAACTTCATGATATAATTCGACGCCAAATTCCTCATTCCACTTTCGCCAGAGCGGAATCGAACGCTCGGCCAGTGCGGCATATTCTTCGTCCGCGCCGTACGCTACGCGCACCGCTTTGCTGATATCGGTGGAAGCAGCGAGCGGATGCGGCAGCGGCCCTGGATCGACAAGGACGACTTTGTGGCCGCGCTTCCTTAATTCGATGGCGGCAGTGACGCCATTAATACCCGCACCAACGACAATTACCCTGAGCATGGTCTAAATCGGAAGATTGTAGGGCGGCCATGTTGGCCGCCATCTTTTTCGAACGGCGGCGAAAATCGCCGCCCTACAATGAAAATTCGAAAATGATTTTGCCGCTGCGTTTTCCTTGTGCGGCGTG
>DMCG01000133.1:0-720 GCA_003445855.1 Spartobacteria bacterium
GGAGACTTTGTCGTGATCGAACATGATTTCGGCTTGGGGTTGATCGATCTTCGTATCGATATCCACAAATCGAAACATTCCGCTCTGCATCGCTTTCAGCTGGATCTGCTTTGCGAACTCCAGAATTCGCTCCGGATCCGCGGTGGAAGCGATGATGAAGCTGACCGGAAAACTGTCACCGCCGGGAAGAGCGGATGGCATTACCGGAACCATTTGAATGCCGGGAATGGCTGCGAGCTTTTGCTGCACGACCGGCAGATACGCAGACGTCGGAGTTTTGCGAACACCCCACGGTTTCAGCACCATTCCGCCGAAGCCGCTGTCCGGATTTGTAATTTGAAATGTGAAGCGCGTGTCCGGAATGCTCAGGAAAATTTTTCCGGCCGCGTCGGCATAACGAATCGTATCGTCGATCGTTGCATTCGCCGGCGCGGTCACGATCCCAAAGATGACGCCCTGATCTTCCGTTGGGGCCGGTTCGCTCGGCGACATTTTGTAAAAAAGGACGGCTAAGATCGACAATCCAATCCACACGGCATAGACCGCGGGACGCGCGGCCAGTGTACGATCGAGATGACTTCCATACCAATCGCGGAAGCGATCGAACGTGCGGTTGACGACGCCGCTGAATCCTTTGTCGACATGCTCCGCGCGCAGCAGGTGCGCCGACATCATCGGTGAAAGTGTGAGCGCGACTACTCCCGAGATGAAGACTGCGCC
>DMCG01000133.1:971-7319 GCA_003445855.1 Spartobacteria bacterium
CGCAATCGGCGTGTAAACGGCCGCGAGCGTGATCGTCATCGCGATGATCGGGCCGATCAGTTCGCGCGCGCCTTGCAGCGCAGCGTTCATGCGCGACATCCCTTCGCGGATATGTCGTTCGACATTTTCAACGACAACGATCGCGTCATCCACGACCAACCCGACCGAAAGCACGATCGCGAGCAGCGTCAGTAAGTTCAGGGTGAAACCGAATGCTTGCATGAGAAACAACGCGCCGATGAGCGAGATCGGAATCGCCACCACCGGCACCACCACCGAGCGGAAAGATCCGAGGAACAAAAAGATCACGAGCATGACGATGAGCAGCGTGTCGATCAAAGTTTTTACGACCTCGTGAATGGCGTCGTTGATGTAAGCAGTCGCGTCGTATGCGATCTGTCCGGTCATTCCCGTCGGTAGTTCCTTTTGGATTTGCTCCATCTCCGCGCGCACGCGCTTGATCACGTCGATCGAGTTCGCATTCGGCAAAACCCAGATGCCCATGAACACGGCTTTTTGACCGGAGAAGCGCACCTCCGTGTTGTAATCCTCCGCGCCAAGCACGACGTCCGCGATGTCGCTCAAGCGAATTAGATTTCCCTTGTCCTGGCGCACGACGAGATTTTTAAACTCGTCCGTCGTGTGCAAATCCGTGTTCGCGGTCAGATTGACCTGAAGCAGCGAACCCTTCGTGCTGCCGACTGCCGCCAGATAATTGTTTCGCGAAAGCGCGCTGCGCACTTGTGCCGGGCTAACGTTCAACGCCGCCATCCGGTCCGGTTTCATCCAGATACGCATGGCGAAAGTGCGGCCGCCGAGAATATCGGCCTTTTGTACGCCACCGAGCGCAGTCAGCCGCGGTTGCACCAGACGCACGAGATAATCGGTGACCTCGTTAGGCGCGAGAATGTTCGAAGTAAAACTCAAATACGCCGAAGCAAACCGCGAGTCCGCCGCTTCGATGTTAATAACCGGAATCTCTGCTTCGGGCGGCAGATCGCGCCGGATCGCGTCGACTTTCGAACTAATATCGGAAAGCGCTTTGTTCGCGTCGTAATTTAATTTGAGACGCGCCGTGATGAGCGAGCTGCCTTGTTTGCTTTGCGATTGGATGTAATCGATGCCATCCGCCGCCGCGATCGCGCGTTCCAGCGGCGTGGTGATAAATCCGCGCACCAGCTCCGCGTCCGCGCCGACGTAGACCGTGTTCACCGTGATCGCCGCGATGTCGCTGCGCGGATATTGGCGCACGTTGATCGTTTTCATCGCCTGCAAACCGGCGATGAGAATCACGAAGCTAACCACCAGCGCCAGGACCGGCCGGCGGATGAAAAGATCGGTGAAAGATTTCATTTGCGCTGTAGCCGCCCCGCTCTGTCGGGGCGCTCTTCGATACAACATGGCGACAGAGCGCCGTGGCTACAGCTGCGCTGTGTTGTTGTTATGGAAAAGGTTCTCACGAATCGACCGGTGTCGGGTTCATCTGTGGTTTCGGTGCGAGATCGTTGTTGATCGTGACCGCCATGCCGTTGCGCAGTTTGAAAACGCCCGTGCCGACGACAACTTCGCCCGCCTTTAATCCGGTGGTGATTGAAACGAAATCACCGCGCGCTTCACCAACGCGCACGAATTGCTGACGGATCATCTGCGATTCCTTGCCCGTCTTCGGGTCTTTCTTTTTCTCGATCACGAAAACCGAATCGCCATACGGCGCGTACGACACCGCCGTCCCCGGGATAACCAGTGTGCGGCGTTTCTCCGGAAGCACGATGTCGATCTTGGCGAACATTCCAGGATGCAGAGCGTGGTCTTGATTTTCCAGCGTCGCTTGCAAAAGAACATTGCGCGTCGCGATATCGACCGACGAATTGATCGCGGTCAATTTTCCGACGAACTCGCGCCCGGGAAGCGCGTCGGTCCGCACTCGTGCTTCCAGTCCGGGCGACAATTTCGAAAGATATTGCTGCGGCAATGCAAAATCGACATACAGCGGATCGAGCGATTGCAGCGGCACGACTTGTTGCCCGGCGTTGATCATTTGCCCTACATTCACTTGTCGAATCCCGAGCTGACCATCGAACGGCGCGCGCACTTCTTTCTTCGCAATCATCGCGCGCATGTTATCGACCGTTCCTTCCTTCTGCTTGAATTTCGATTCGGCGTTGTCCAGCTCCGCTTTCGAAACAACTTTGCGTGCCGCCAGATCGCGCGTCCGCTGTAAATCGGCGCGGGCGAGTTCGAGGTCCGCCTCAGCCGAACGCAACTGCGCTTCCTCCGAAGAGGCGTCCAGTTTCAGCAATACATCTCCCTTTTTTGCGACCCCGCCACTTTGAAACGCGATCTCGCTGACCGTTCCGCCCAACTCGGTCGAAACGACCGCGCCTTGCACTGCGCTGATGCTGCCGACGGATGAGAGCAGCGGCGCCCAGTCTTCCTCTTTCACCGGCGCGCTCGTCACTGTTTCTACCGGCATCGGCGGCTTGGCCGAGATCATTGTGAAAATTTGCAGGCCCTTAATCGCGATGAGCAGAAACCCAAGAGCAACCACGCCTCCAATCGCGATCCAAACTTTTTTTCGCGTCGATTTCACGCTGGGTTTCTTCATCTGCGTTTGTGCGACGTCATGCATACGCTGGTTCGGTTTCTGGTTTAAACAACAACCGCCACAATCGGCGCACGACTCGAAGCTGGCGTTCGCGTCGTTCTGTCGGATCACGCTCCGTTTCTAAAATGTCGCGCATCAACATTCCGCGGCTCACCGCGAAGATTAGTTCCGCCAATTGTCGCGGCGTCAGATTTTGCGGCGCATGTTGCGCTTCAGGCGATCGCGCGATCAGATCGGTCACGCCTTGCATCGCCGTTTCCAAAATGTCGCGCACCAGATTGGCCAGGCGCGGATTCCGCGAAGCCTCCGCGTAAAGATCGACAACGAAGGCCGATTGGATTTGCGGCGCGTTTTCGCAACAATGTGCGGTAAACAAAATTTCGAGCGACTCGAGCAGCGTCGGCGCTTGTCGCGCGCGCTCCAAAAGATCGTGAATCTGCTTCTTATGCCGATCGGCCATCGCCGAGATCACGTCCTCTTTGTTTTCGAAGTAGCGATAAATGAGTCCAACGCTGATGCCGGCTTCCGCGCTGATATCGTGCATGCTCGCTTGATGAAAGCCGCGCTTCGCAAAGCAAATCATGGCCGCATCGAGAATCTGCGCCCGGCGATCCACGCTCGGTTCTATTTGGGTGTTAGACATGAGGCTGCGAAGATGAATGAACGTTCATTCATTGTCAAATCTACCTTCCTGTTCGGTAGGACGACGCTCTGCGGAGCCGTCGAATCGTCGGATTTTGTCGGCTCGACAGAGTCTCGCCCTACCGATTGAGCGTTGGACGTTGAGCGTTGAACATTGAACGTTTGAGTCGTGCCGCCTCAAAGACACTTGATCGATAGCAAACGATTCCTCCGCGATTTCCCACCGCGTCATCTTTATCTCATGGGCGTCTCCGGCGGGCGCGACTCCATCGCGCTCCTGCATTCCCTTGTCGATCTTGGATACAAAAAGCTGATCGTCTGTCATCTCAATCATCAACTGCGCGGGAGATCGAGCGATGCTGATGCGCACTTCGTTGAAAAACTCGCGGCCAAGTACGATGTCGATCTTGCGCTCGGGTCGACAAACGTCCGCGCGCTCGCTGCAAAAAAGAAAAGGTCGATCGAAACCGCCGCGCGCGAAGCGCGCTACTCCTTCTTCGCAACAGTCGCTACGCGCCGGCGCTGTCGCACCATCTTCCTCGCGCATCATGCCGATGATTTGGTCGAAACATTTCTAATCAATCTTTTCCGCGGCGCCGGCACGACGGGCTTGAGCGCGATGCGCGAAGTCGCAACGCGCCGAGTTGAAGATGTCGATCTTACAATTGTGCGACCGCTTCTCGGAGTCTGGCGCGACAAAATCGACAACTATGTGCAAAAGCATCGCCTCAAGTTTCGCGAAGACGCTTCAAACCGCGATCTTGCTCCGCTGCGCAACCGTCTTCGCCATCGAATCATCCCCTATTTGGAAAAAAACATCGGCCGCAACATTCGCTCGAGCATCTGGCGAACAGCCGCGATCGCCGCGGAGGAAGAAGCCTGGATCGATATGGCGTCGAAAGATTCCGGGGCGCCAGATATCGATCTTTCGGTTGAAAAACTCCGCGCCTTGCCGGTCGCTCTGCAACGCCGCACGATTTTGAAATGGTTGCGTGATGAAAAGGTTGCTGAGATCGGATTTGACCTGGTCGAGCGCATCCGCTCGCTGCTCGAACGAGATGCGCGCATTGCCAAAATCAATCTCTCGCAAGATCGACATGTGCGCCGCCGGGCCGGCAAAATTTTCATCGAATGATTTCTGTAGCGGCGGTCTATGACCGCCGGTCGGATAATGCGGCGCTCGTAGAGAATGATTGTAGGGCGGCGATCTTCGCCGCCGCTGTAGAGGACGCTGCTAGCGTCCCGAGGGAAGCAAGCTGCTTCCCCTACAGGAATCTGTGTTTATCTGTGTTCATCTGTGGCTAAGTTAGCCCTCCGATGAATCCCGAAGTCCGCGTCCGCTTCGCGCCTTCGCCAACCGGTTATCTCCATATCGGCGGCGCGCGCACCGCCTTGTTCAACTGGCTTTTCGCACGACATCACGGCGGGAAATTCATTTTGCGCGTCGAAGATACCGACAAAACGCGCAACACCGAGGAGGCCGCTGCCGCGATTTATGAAGGCTTGCAGTGGCTCGAATTAAACTGGGACGAAGGCCCGCACGTCGGCGGAAAATTTGGCCCATATTTTCAAAGCGAGCGCACGGAAATTTACGAGCGCTATCTGAAGAAGTTGCAGGACGAGGGTCACATTTTTGAAGATCAAGGCGCGCTCCGCTTCCGTTCGCCGCGCGAACACGTTGTCGTCGATGATCTCGTTTGCGGCAAAATCGATTTCGATCTCACCAATCCTGGAACGCATCCCGATATGACCGTACGGCGCCCGGACGGCTCGTGGATTTTTCATTTCGTCAACGTCATCGACGACATTGAAATGAAAATCTCGCACGTTATTCGCGGGGAAGATCATCTTTCCAACACGCCCAAGCATATCGAGCTTTACCGCGCGCTTGGCGCGCCGCCGCCACGTTTTGCGCACATCCCGCTCATTCTTAATCACGACGGATCGAAGATGAGCAAGCGCGATGAGGGCGCTCGCGTCGCCATCTACATGGAGCAAGGATATGCGCCGGAAGCGGTGCGCAATTATCTTTGCCTGCTCGGTTGGTCGCCGAAGGACAACCGCGAAAAGATCGACATCGAAGAAGTGGTGAAACTTTTCGAGCTCGACAAAATTAATCGACGCAATGCCGCGTTCGATCGCGATAAATGTTTTTGGCTCAACGGCCAATACATCGCGCAAATGTCGCTCGATCGATTCGTTGAATTAGCCAAGCCGTTTTTGCAACGAGCGGGAATTATCGCGCCGGTAGGGCGAGACTCCGTCGAGCCGACGAAATCCATCGACGGCTCCGCAGAGCGTCGCCCTACCGAGATAGGCGAGACTTATTTGCGCAACGTCCTGGCGATCGTAAAAGAAAAGATCAAGCTGCTGAGCGAATTGCCGGAGTGGACTTCGTACTTCTTTACCGGGGATTATGAATTCGATTCGGTCGCGATGGAAAAAGTTTTCGGTAAACCGGAAGCCGCCGCGCGATTGAGCGCGTTGCGCGAGGAGTTTCGTAAGATCGACAATTGGAATGCCGGGCCGATCGAATCGACCCTGAAAGCGCTCGCGCAAAAGCTTGATTGCAAGACAGGGGATCTTGTTCATCCCGCGCGGGTCGCGGTCAGTGGTCGCTCGGTTGGCCCGAGTTTGTATCATATGCTTGAAGTCATGGGCAAAGAGCGCGTGCTCGCGCGCTTCGAACGCGTCACCGAAAAATTTTCAAAACTTCCAGGCGTGTCATCCTGAGGTCGCCGCGGCGACCGAAGGATCTCACCCACGAAGATTGGATTACACTTTGAACTGAGAACATTCCATCAGCCTGTGCGAGGTCCCTCGATCGCCGCGGCGATCTCGGGATGACATGAAAAGAAAACGCGTCAAAGAACTTTACACGCTTGCCGATCTCCAGAATTGGCAGGAAGTGACGCACGATGTCGATCCGCCGATTCGACTCGGCGTTTTGGGCGATCCGGTGGAGCATTCGCTCTCGCCGCAGATGCAAAATGCGGCGCTCAAGCATGGCAAGATCGACATGCAGTACGCGCGCTTCCACATTTTGCCTGACGAACTCCATGATGCACTGGACTTGTTGTGCAAGCTCGATTTTATCGGTG
>DMCG01000133.1:7625-8877 GCA_003445855.1 Spartobacteria bacterium
GAACCTGACCGTGCCGCACAAAATCGCGGCGCTTGATCAGGTGGACGATGTCGATTCTGTGGCGCGGAAAATGGGCGCGATCAATGTCATCGCGATTCGAAATAAAAAGATGGCCGGTTTCAACACGGACGGGCTCGGATTTGCCCGGGCCATTCGTGATGAATTTTCTGTTGATCTGCGCGATCTTCGGGTGCTCGTGCTCGGTGCGGGCGGCGCCGGCCGCTCCATCGCGAGGCAGTGCGCGATGGAAAACTGCGAGCGCCTTGTGATCGCCAATCGCACTTTCGACAAGGCGAAAAAGCTGGCGAACGAGTTGCGGGATCATTTCATCGGTCCAAAAGTTTTTGGTCCGGTGCCGCGTTTGCAGGCCATTCCCTGGGAGGAAGCGGCGTTTCGATTTCAAATTGCAAATATCGATTTGATTGTGAATGCCACACCGCTCGGTCTCAACCGCACGGATGCGCCGGCAATTCCAGCGCGATTGCTCGCGCCGCACCTCATGGTCTATGACACGGTCTACTCTCCCGCGCGGACAGCGTTGCTTGGCGCAGCTGCGGAAGCGGGCGCGCGCGCGGCGAACGGTTTGTCGATGTTGCTGCATCAAGGCGCGCTCTCGTTTCAAATCTGGTTCGAACGCGATGCACCGATAGATGCGATGCGGGCAGCGATGGCATAGTGGCATCGGCATCCGGCCGATGATCACGGGCTGGAAGCCCGTGCCATTCGCGCGTCATTTCGCGAGCGCCGCCTGGCCTCGTTAGGTTGTAAATTGATCAGAAACCGCGATATTAATCAATGGTAAGCGCCGGTATAAATTTCGGTGTCGATTTGGCGGAGGAGATCGCGGAGCTGAAGCGCGCCCGCAATGCCGTCATCCTGGCGCACAATTACCAGGTGCCCGAAATCCAGGATGTCGCGGACTTCGTCGGCGACTCGTTAGGCTTGAGTTTTGAAGCGAAGAAAACAAATGCGGACGTGATTTTGTTTTGCGGCGTCCATTTCATGGCCGAGACGGCCAAGATCATCAATCCAGCCAAACGGGTAATTCTTCCCGATCTGGAGGCCGGTTGTTCGCTTTCGGAATCGTGTCCGCCGGAAAAGCTGGCGAAGTTTTTGCGGGAACACGCGGACAAAAATTATTACGTTATCGCCTACATTAACTGTAGCGCCGGCGTGAAAGCGCAGGCCGACGTGATTTGCACGAGCGGCAATGCGGATAAGATCGTGCACGCGGCGCCGAAAGATCGACATA
>DMCG01000133.1:9169-14038 GCA_003445855.1 Spartobacteria bacterium
CCGGACCAGAACCTCGGGGCGTGGGTGATGGAGCGCACCGGTCGAAAAATGGATTTGTGGCAGGGGACTTGTTACATTCACGTCGAGTTTACGGCGCGCAGCATCAGGCGAATTCGCGAGGATTATCCGGGCGCGCCGGTGGTCGCACATCCGGAATGCACCTACGCGGTGCGCATGCTGGCGGACGAAGTTTGTTCGACAGAAAGAATGGTGACGTTTTGCAAGGAATCACCGGCGCGAGAAATCATTGTCGTTACAGAAGCCGGTTTGTTACATCGGCTGCGCAAAGAAATTCCTCATAAGACATTCATTCCCGGGCCGACCGACAATTGTTTCTGCGGCGAGTGCCGGTTCATGAAAATGAACACGCTCGAGAAAGCATACGCTGCGCTGCTCGACATGGAGCCGGAGATCATTTTGCCGGAGCCGCTGCGGAAACGCGCGGAGGCGCCGATCCTAAAAATGCTCGAGCTGAGCCGCTGAGATTGTAGCCGTCCCGCTCTGCGCGACGCGATGCACGTGTCGTGAAAAGCGATCGGGAAATCACATCCACGCCGCGCCTCGCAGAGCGAGGCGTCTACAACAGCAATCCTTTCACTTGTCACTTGTCACTTTTCCCTTTTCACTTCTGCCGCGATGGAACGGCCCACTTTGTGGCTGATGGTGGTGGTTTTGCTGCTGGGACTTTTGTTTCTAAGAGAACCGCGTTTGCAGCGCTGCGATGAAATCTTTCTCCATTGGCTTTTGAAGAATTCCCAGCTGCGCAACGCGCGGGTGCCGCTCACGATCGTCGAAGTTGGCCGCGCCGCAGTTTCGCAAAAAGACGACGCTGAGATCGGCCCGACGGAAAGATTTTTGCGAGGCGCCGGCAGCGCAAATTCGCCGCTTGAATCTGCGCTCTTCCTGCAGGCGGCGCTTGAGTTCAAGCCCACCGTGGTCGCATTCGAACAGGTCTTGCAATGGCCGGAGCGCGCCAGGGATGAAGAACAGATTTTCGTCGATCAGGCGATGCGCGTGCCGAAGCTGTTGTTGAGCGCGGAATTGACCGCGACGCCAGATCCTGATGCTCCGGTTCCGGAGATCGCCGGTTTTCCTCAAGTAACCGGCAAGCGCGGCGATCTGGTCGAATTCTCCGGAATCGGACGGCAGCCGAGTGAGGATGTGCGGCTGATTTCGACGCTCGGTTTTGTCAATCTGCCGAACGAAGTCGCGGACGACATTCACGTGCCGCTGCTCTTTCAATACCGAGGCGAAGTAATTCCGTCGTTCGCGCTCCAGGCGGTCTTGCTCTGGCTGCGCGTTACCCCCGAAGAAGTGAAGATCGACATTGGAAAATATATTCTGCTCCCGCAGGGCAGGAAAATCCCGATTCAATCGGACGGCACAGTGGTGATCAATCCAAACGCGGCCAAGATGGCGCGGCGGTTGAGTTTAAACGAACTGCTGCTTGCAGCCCAACAGCGCGAACAAGGTAAAACGACTATCCATCTTGATGACATGCGGGATCAGATCCTGCTCGCGCGCAGGCCCGCGGATCTGCTCGCGCCGCCAGATGTCTTCGCCGCGACCATCGCCACGATTCAAATGAATTTGTTTGTCCGCCGGGTGAGCTGGATTTTTGATTGCGTTATGATTTTGTCGATCACGGCGCTGAGCGGCGCCGTTCGAAAGTTTTCGCGAATCGATTTGATGCTTTGTGCGATGGCTTTTTCTGCCGCTTACTGCCTCATCGCGCTCGGAATCTTATCGCGCTGGTCCATCTGGCTACCGGGCTTTCTTCCGCTCGCCGCCGTCTGGGCGGTCTTTTTGTTCTCGTTGATCTTGCCGAAGCGGAAAGACGCGGCGCGAACGATCACGGTTGGCGGTCCTTCACCCACGCTTTAAGTCGGCCGGAATGGTTCCACAGGAAAGTTCAATCGACGAGCGAATCGAGCGGCTTCATGCGCACGGGATTGTCGATCTTCATTTCGACATGCTCATGGATCTGTACGAGAAGCGCGGTCGCGCGAATGTGCTTGCGACCGATTATTTAAACGAGCTGCAAGCGGGCGGAATTAGCGTCTTGGGCGCGGCGATTTACATCGAGGACCGTTACCTGCCGGAAATGGCGCTGCGCGTGGCGCTCGATCAAATAGCGCAAGCTTATGCCGGGGCGGAACAATGCACACGCTTCGCCATCTGCAAGAGTTACCGGGAAATCGTCGACGCGCGAAAGCTCGGCAAAATCGCGCTGCTAATCACCATGGAAGGAGTCGAGCCACTTAGCACTGATTTGGATTTGGTGCGCGCGTTTTACGAACTCGGCTTGCGCGTCATTGGGCTCACGCACGCGCGGCGAAACGCGGCCGGCAGCGGCGGAGTTTTTGCGGCCAGTGGTTCGCCGCGCGATGGATTGACCGCATTCGGGCGCGACGTTGTGCGGGAATGCGAAGCGCTCGGTGTGATTGTCGATCTTGCCCACATCAATCCGGCTGGATTCGAGGAGATCATTGCGATGACGAGCAAACCCGTGATTGTTTCGCACACGAACGCGAGAAAATATTACGATATCGAACGCAACATCAGCGATGACCAAATCAAGATGATTGGCCAGCGTCGCGGAGTAATCGGCGTCAACTCAGTCCTGATCAGCCCCCGTGAGACAGACTCCACCCTCGACCGCTACGTCGATCATATCGAACACATCGTCAACTTGATCGGAATCAACGGCGTGGGTATCGGTTTCGATTTTTTTGAGTTTATCTACCGCCAATGGTCGGACTCGGCGAAAAAGGAGCTCGCGGCAAAGTTAACGACACCGCACTTCATTCCTGATCTGCGCAACCATTCCCACGCGCGCAATTTGACTCGTAAGTTGATCGAGCGCGGATTCAGCGACGAAGAGATCGAGAAAATTCTTTATGGGAATTGGATGCGGATTTTGAAAGAACTGCTTTAGCCTGAGGGCGTCACCGGCTCGGCAGAGCGATGGTGTAAGTGATTAGCGCACAAATCGCCACCATCCCGGTCATTGCGAAGATAAATATACCGTCCGCTATTTGTTCAACGCGATGCATCCGGTTGAGTCCACGACTGCGGAGTGCCCAATAGGAAAGAAGACAGGAGGTCAGAAACAACAAGGCGTCCGTCGCCAGACAATCGTCCGCCAGCGTGTCCGCCTTTCCGAGCGTGATGACCACCCGGATGAGTCCGATGACGGTCAAGCAAACGCCGACCATTGCGGACGAGACCGTGAAAATATGGATGCAGATGTCCTGCTCAAGATGATTGTTTTGATTAGCTTCCCCCCTCGAGACCTTTTTCATTGGATTTGAAATTTAGACCGCGGGTGAGATTGCCCGTTCATATTGGGCGCAGGCTGGTCGTATTTTCGCGACCCGCTCCGCTGGACAACCCTGTAAGCGCAGTGAGTAATCGATTCGTTAGGATAAAATTGCGTGCCCGTCAGAAATGTTGAAAATGCGGCGGAGACAAGCGTCCGTGAAGTTCATCAACCTGACGCGCTGCACTGAGATCGGCGCGAACTCCTATTATATTGAGGCGGGCGGGCATCGGCTGGTCCTGGATTGCGGCATGCATCCAAAATTTGAAGGCGAGGATGCGCTGCCGAACTTCAAATTAATCGCGGATCGACCAGTCGATGCGGTACTCATTTCGCATTCGCACCAGGACCACATCGGCACGCTGCCGGTGCTGATGCGGCGGCAGCCGGGCGCGCGTGTTTTCATGACCGAGGCGACGGCGGAAATCGGCAGCGCGTTGCTCCATAATTCGGTCAATGTCATGACGCGGCAGCGCGAACAACTCGGCGGGGCGTTGTATCCGCTTTTTACGCATCGCGAAACCGATCGGGCGGCGGATCTTTGGCAACCATGTCCGATGCGACAGCGCATCGCCGTTTCAGGCGAACGTGCCACCGGGCGCGATGTGAATGCACTAACCTTTGAATTTCTCGACGCGGGTCACGTTCTTGGTTCCGGCGGAATTCGGGTTCGCGCTGAGGGCCGGACGATTTTCTACACCGGCGACGTCAATTTCGACGATCAAACAATCGCGCAAGCGGCGATTTTTCCCGAGGACAAGATCGACATCTTGATCATGGAGTGCACACGCGGCGATCACGCCCAACCCGCCACCTGGACGCGCGCCGGTGAGGAACGCCGTCTGGCCGAGGCAATCGAAGAAGCTTTTCGGCGCGGCGGGTGCGTTCTGATTCCCGTTTTTGCGCTTGGCAAAACGCAGGAGATCCTCGCCATGTTCTACAAATTCCACCGTGAAAGGTTACTGCCCGATTTCCCGATTTACATCGGCGGCTTGAGCTCAAAGATGACCGAAATTTACGATCGCCGTGCAAATATGAGCCGGCGCCAATTGCCGCGTTTGATGCTGCTCAACAAGCTGCGCCCATTTGTTCTGAACGCAAAGACGATTCACGGCTCGCCCGTGCGCGCTCGCCGCGTTTACGCCCTTTCGAGTGGAATGATGATGCCGAAAACACTTTCTAACATTTTTGCGCGACGCATCATCGGGAATTCGCGGCACTCCATTTTTTTCGTTGGTTATGCCGATCCCGAATCACCCGCCGGAGTTTTGAAAAATTCTCAACCGGGCGAGGAAATATCGCTCGATCCCGACGAGCCGGCGCAGCGCGTGCAGTGCTGGATGAGTCAGTTCCAATTCAGCGCGCACGCATCACGCGAGTCGTTGATCGCATACGCGAGGAAGCTTTCGCCAAAGAAGATCGTGCTCGTGCACGGTGATTCACTGGCCGTGGAATGGATGCGCGCGACGCTTGCCGCAGAGCTGCCCGATTCTGAAGTAATTGTTCCGACCCCGGGCGTCGAAATTGAGTTGTAGCGGCGCTCGCCG
>DMCG01000133.1:14348-15219 GCA_003445855.1 Spartobacteria bacterium
CCATAAATTTTTCGTCGTCGAAATTCGTGCGACGGTCATAGACCGCCGCTACAGCAGACAATGAGAATCGCATCCTGGAATATTAATTCATTGCGCAAACGACAGGATCGTCTCTTTGCCTGGCTCGAAAGCACGCAACCGGACGTCGTTTGTTTGCAGGAAACGAAATGCACCGACGAACAATTTCCTGTGCTCGCCTTGCAATCGGCCGGTTATTACTCCGCTTATCATGGAGAGAAATCGTACAACGGGGTCGCCATCCTTTCGAAACAGAAGCCGCAAGACGTGCGCGCTTCGCTTTGCGATGAAGTTGTCGATCCACAAGCGCGCGTCATCGCGGCAAAGATCGACAATCTCCGTGTCTATTCCATTTACGCGCCAAATGGTCAGGCTGTGGGATCGCCGGCTTACGAGTACAAACTGAATTGGTACACGCGCCTGCGCGATTGTGTGGTCCAGGAAAAAATTGCCGGAGTGATCGTTTGCGGAGATTTCAATGTCGCGCCGGAAGATGTCGATGTTCATGATCCCGTACTTTGGCGCGGTGCAATCATGTGCTCCGATAGCGAGCGCGCCGCCTTCCGGCAATTGTGCGATGTTGGCTTGATCGACACGCTGCGGCTCCATCGTCGGGAGAGCGGTCTTTTTAGTTGGTGGGATTATCGGATGCTTTCGTTTCCGAAAAATCGTGGCCTGCGCATCGACGCGATTCTCGCGAGCAAATCGCTTGCGGGAAAATGCACCGCCGCGGGAATCGATCGCGAAATGCGCAAAGGCAAAGAAGCTTCCGATCACGCTCCGGTTTGGGCGGAATTTTCGATTTGAAACGCAATGCTCCTGTAGGGGACGACGTTGTCGTCCCATGGGAAGC
>DMCG01000133.1:15500-16535 GCA_003445855.1 Spartobacteria bacterium
CCTACAAATATTTGTCGGCTCCGCAGAGCGTCGCCCTACCGAAACGAATTGAACGTTGAGCGTTGAGCGTTGAACGTTGGACGTTGATGGCGCCTAACGAAGATCCACATCTGTGCGTTGCCAATCCGCCGACCAAGCCGCTCATGATTTGGGACGGCGATTGTCATTTTTGCCGGTTGTGGATCGAGCGCTGGCGCGAGATCACGCGCGGCGCGGTTGATTACGCGACCTATCAGGAAGTCGCGGAAAAATTTCCGGAAATCTCGCGGACGGAATTCCAGCGTGCCGTCGCTTACATCGACAGGGAGGGCAAAGTTTTTTTCGCGGCGGAAGCAGTCTATCGCTCGTTACGATGTCGATCTTCGCGAAAATGGCTGGCGTGGAGTTACGACCACGTTCCCGGTTTCGCGCCGATCTCGGAGACCGTTTACAAATTCATTGCCAACCATCGGGATTTTGGCTCGGCGATTACGCGTGTGCTCTGGGGCAACGATGTTCGTCCGCCGGCATATTTCATCGCGCGGCGCTGGTTTCTGCGCGCGCTCGGTCTGGTTTATTTGATCGCCTTTGTTTCGCTCTGGGTGCAGGTCGATGGATTAATCGGTTCTAACGGGATTACGCCTGTCAGCGAGTTTCTTCCCGCAGTGCGCGGACAACTCGGCACACGTGCATTGTCGATCTTGCCGACGCTTTGCTGGCTCAACTCGAGCGACGCGTTTCTTCATTTCCTTTGCGGCGGCGGCGTGGTCCTGTCGTTATTGCTGATTTTCGGAATCGCGCCGGTCGTTTCTCTCATCGCGCTGTTCGTTTTTTATCTTTCCCTCACCATTGCTGGCCAAACTTTTCTCAGTTTTCAATGGGACATTCTGCTGCTCGAGGCCGGTTTTTTGTCGATCTTTCTCGCGCCCGGGCAGCTTTGGCCGAAACGCGGAAGCGAGCCGCCAGTTTCTCGCGCGGCGCTTTTTTTGCTCAAGCTGCTGCTTTTCAAATTGATGGTGATGTCCGGCGTGGTGAAACTGACCAGCGGCGACGATT
>DMCG01000259.1 GCA_003445855.1 Spartobacteria bacterium
TCGCGTCCCCAATTTTCGGTGGATGATTCGAATCGCGACTTTGGCTCACGAAGCGTAAAGACGAATCGGTCATTGTCGATCTTCGCCGTGGCAACGAGCGTACCTTTGCCGCGCTCATGTCGAAAAGCGTTGTTGAAAAGTTCGATCAACGCCTGCTGCAACAGTTGCGGATCGACATCGAGCGTGGCCCCACTCAGCTGAACGTCCCAATTGATGGCCGCACTCTCCTTCGGGAAATCATTCGCGACTTTCTTGCGCAGGTCCTCGATAAAATCCGCGCCTCCATAAGGCATGAATTCCGTTTTAATCTGACCCAATCCCGCGGAAAGCTTCTGCAAAATCGTGGTCAGCCCCGAGAGCGTTTCGCGCAACCGTTTGATCTCGGCCTTGAGTTCCGCGTCCGCGGTCAGCTCGCCGATATAGGCGCTTTGCAGCTCGGCCGCGTTCAAATGATTGCGCAGATCGTGGCTCAGTTGCCGAACAAACCGCACGATGTCGATCCACGGAACACTCAACGAATCAGTCTCATTCTCGGAAGCTGCGTTTTCCATATTTCGGGACAAACTCAGCTGCTACTCGGCGAGTAGGAATTTGTCATCGCCCGGCCCTTCGCCCGTTACAAATCGGATCTGCGAATCATTGCTCGCCAGATGCCGCAGGACATGAAACACATCTTCCGGATCGGCGTCGACGGAGCGCGCGATTTCTTCGGCGGTTTTTCCGGCCGTGTTGCTCAGACTTTCACGCACCTGCTTTTGCAGTTGCAGCAATTTTGTCGCCGCCTTTTTCCCTGCCTCCACTCCAGGCTGATGATAAGCATTGACGTTGACGAGTGACCCATAGAAGCCGACCGCGCGTTCGTAAAGCGCGACCAACGCTCCCACGTAAAACGCGTTCACTTCCGGAATGCTCAGGGTGATCGATTCGCGCCCTTTCTCATAAAGCGCGCTTCGTGTCCCGCGCAGGAACCCCTCCAAATAATCGCCGCTCGTGATTCCTTTTTCGACCTCGCACCGATTATCATGTCGATCTTTTCCCACTTCGATAAAAGTGATGAAAAAATTCAAAACGCCGTCGCGCAACTGCTGCACGTAGGCGTGCTGATCGGTCGAGCCTTTATTCCCATAAACAGCGATGCCTTGATGAACAATGTTCCCATCGAGGTCTTTTTCTTTGCCTAACGATTCCATCACCAGCTGCTGCAAATATCTGCTGAAAAGAGCGAGGCGATCTTTATACGGCAAGATCACCATATCTTTTTCGCCGCGGCCATTTCCAGCGTAGTGCCACATCAGCGCGAGCAGCATCGCGGCATTTTGCGTAACGTCGTTGGCGCGCGTCCGCTCATCCATGGCCGCGCCGCCCGATAAGAAATTGTCGATCTTAAATCCCTGGAGCGCCATCGGCACGAGCCCGACCGCGCTCATGACAGATGTTCGTCCGCCAACCCAATCGTGCATCGGGAAGCGCGCCAACCATCCGTTCTTTTCGGCGTGCTTGTCGAGTTCGCTGCCGACACCTGTCACGGCGACCGTGTGTTTACTGAATTGTAGTCCGCTCTTTTTGAATTTCGCTTCCGCTTCCAACATCCCATTGCGGGTTTCCTTCGTTCCGCCGGACTTCGAGATTACGACGACGAGCGTTTGCGAAAGTTGCTTGTCGATCTTAGCGAAGACGCGATCGAAACCATCCGGATCGGTGTTGTCGAAAAAGTAAATGTCCATCGGATCGCGCGTCGATCCCAGCGCATCGGCGATGAATTGCGGCCCAAGGGCGGAACCACCGATTCCGATCAACAAGATGTGCTGAAATCGCTTTCCGTCTTCCGCCGCGATCTTTCCAGCGTGCACATCCGCTGCAAACTTTTTGATGCGCGCATTAGTTTCTTCGATGTCCGCGCGCAGTTTCGCATTTGGAGCAAGAGCAGGATTGCGCAGCCAGTAATGGCCGACCATGCGTTGCTCATCGGGATTGGCGATGGCGCCCGCTTCCAATTTTTTCATGGCGGCAAAAGCCTTGTCGATCTTGGGCCGCATTTTGTCCAAAAAATCGTCCGGAAATTTCATCCGGCTGATGTCGATGGAAAAATCGGGCTCGTCGTAGCGGAGAAAATATTGCTGGAAGCGCTGCCAGAGTGAGGAGGAAGCCATGATTGAGCTAACGCAAAACGTATGACTTGAGCAATTATCCCGGCGGCGCGGATTGTTTTTCGAAAACGGCGTTCCGCCGGATCGGCACTTCCTCTTGCGGCGCAACTTCATATTCCGGCTTCGGTACGCTCATGAGCCAATGATCGAACCAGCCGACAATATTTTCCAATCGTTCAACGCGATGCCACGGCTGGCCCGAGCGCGATAGCTCGTGCGATTCGTTAGGGAAACGCACCATTACCGTCGGAATCTTGCGAAATTTGAGCGCGCGAAACATTTCTTCACCGCCTGCGCCCGGTGGTGTGCGGAAATCGACCTCGCCCAGAATGAACATCATCGGTGTCTTCACATTTTTGATGTAGGTGAGCGGCGACCGTGCTTTGAATTCCTGCTCGTTGTCAAAAGGCGGCGCCTTGAACCAGGTCGGTTGAAAGAGGGTGAAATCGGCCGTGTACCACCAATTCGTCCAGCTGGCGATGTCGCGTTGGGCCACGGCCGCCGCGAAACGCGTCGTTTGTCCGACCACCCAGTTCGTGAGCAATCCGCCGCCGCTCCCGCCGGTCACGCCCAGTTTGTTCTTGTCGATGTAACCGCGCCGAATCACGTCATCCACGCCGGCCATCAAATCTTTGTAATCATCGCCGGGATAATGATACTGAATGACGTTGCCAAAATCCTGGCCGTAAGTGGTGCTGCCGCGCGGATTCGGATAAAGCACGACATAACCTTTCGCGGCCATCCACTGGAACTCGTGTTCGAAAATATATCCATAGGCTGCATGCGGGCCGCCGTGAATGTTCAGGATGAGCGGATATTTTTTCGCAGGATTAAAGTCGGGCGGTTTCTGCACCCACGCCTGAATGTGTTTGCCATCGAAGGTCTGATACGAAATCTCCTCCGGTTCGCTGAGGTTGAGCTTCGAGAAAAGTTCATTGTTAATGTCGGTAAGCTGCCGTGGTTCGCCCCCGCTGCGGTCGAGCGCAAACAAATCGTTGATCCGTGTCGGCGTCGAGGTTGCGTAGATGATTGTCGAACCATCGGCGGAGGCGCGGAAACTCAGCACCGCTTGATTGCCGCGCGTGAGATCAGTTGCTGCCCCGGTGCCCGTGTCGAACGACGCCAGGATCGTCTTGCCTTCTTTTCCATAAACTTCGATTAAACTTTTTCCATCCGGCGTCCATAACGGAACGGTCGGGCCACCGGCGCGCGGCGCGGCATTGTCGCCGAAAACACCGCTGCCAAGATCGAAATCAAATTTTGCGGTCAGATTTCGCAGCTTCGCATTCGGCGTTAGATCGACAATCCAAAGGTCAGGTTGCGTGTAGGAGTTAACCGGCTGCGTCGCCGATGCGATAAACGCGATTTGTTTGCCGTCCGGACTAAGCGACAAACTGTTCACTTCCATGTCGATTGTGTTCAACTTGGTCGCGTTGCCGCCGTTTGGACTGATCGAATAGAGCTCGCTCTTCGGCAGCTCGTAATAAGGTTCGTCCACCCGGAGTGATGTGAAATAAATCTGCGCGCTGTCTTTTGCCCACATTAAGTTTCCCTCGTCGAACCGGCCGCTCGTCAGTTGTTTCGGCTGTACTTTTGCGTCCGCGGTGCGCGGGGCTTGGACCACCCAAATATGCTGCGGATGCTTCGGGTCGGCGTAGCCCTCGTTGTCTTCCCGATACACGGCGCGCGTGATCACATGAATGTCGCTCTCATGCTCGGCTTCTACTTCCGCTTTCTTTGCCGCTTTCTCGCCTTCGTCCCT
>DMCG01000176.1:0-3456 GCA_003445855.1 Spartobacteria bacterium
CGGCAATTTTTTTCTCGCTGGTTCCATCCACGTTTGCGATCCAAACGGCGTCATCGCGCTCAAAAGCGATGTGACGTTCGCCGGCAGTCGCAAGCCCCGTCGAGACAAACAAAAAAGCCAAGACGAAGCGGCAGATTTTCATCCTCCGCACTTTGCCCCGATCTTCATGGCAATGCCAGCGTGACCAGGAAAGTGGCGAGGAGCGCAATGGAAAGCACCATTAAATACGCAACGCCGCCAAAGCAGAACTTGATCAGACTAAAGAACCAGCCCTGCCGATAAACGCGACGGATCGACAAAAAGATCTGCACCGCAAACGTCGTCCAGAGAACGGCGCTCACCCAGCCAACCAGATTTGGCGCGATCCGGTTCAAACCCATCGTAGCAAAGCCGATGAGCATGATACCCACGTAAGCGAAAGTGTGAATGTGCAGCGCGTAGATGAGGTGATCGATGTAAAAAATGTGGCGACGCAGATACAAAATCTTAAGCACGAAGGCAAAGAGCGGAATGCAGCACAACATCATTCCCGGCAGATTGTTGATCAGGGTGATGAGAAACGCCTGGGCGTTTGCACCGTTTTCCCCGAATTTCTCTTTCGTGCGCGCTTCGATCCATTTCTCGAAAGCGTTTTTCGATGGGTCGTCCTTATCAGTAATTTGGAAAAACTCTTCCTTTTTGGTAGACGGGAGTTTCTCCAGGGCCGCATCAAGCTTCGCCTGCGCTTGCGGCGGCAACTCTTCCCGTTTGAGATTCGAGCGAGTCGGAATGTGGGCCGACTTCGCAAGCTGGTTTACGCCAAGAAAGAAGAGAATGCTGGCGAGCAAATACAACCGCAGCGGATGCAGATAACGGACGCGGCGACCGGCCAGGAATTCGTTCGTTAGGTGCCAGGGACGCACGAGGAGCCATCCAATCGTGGCAATGAACTTCGAGTCCCAATTGAGAAACGAATCCAGTACATCGACAATCACGTGTCGAAAGGAGCGGCGGTAATCGATCGCGGGCTGGCCGCATTGCGCGCAGTACCTTCCGGTTAATGGCGCACCGCAATTCTCGCAATGCGCTAGCGGTGTGCGCTGGCGTCTCCTGCGACCGAAAAACCCTCTTTTGCCATCGGGGTGCTCTTCCAGCGCTGAAATCGTCGTGTCACCCAGGATGAACTTCGCTGGTTCGTCGGACATCGCGCCGCGAGCCTAGGAAAATGAAGTCCTAACGTCTATCCAGAATGTCTCTTTATTCGCGCAGAAAGAGAAGAGCGGCTGTTCCAAACGCGCCGATTGCGTACAAGATTACGGCATCGGCGATGAAATAAGGGAAAATCATCAGGGCAAGGCCGCAAAGCATGATCTTCCACAAATTCATGCGCTTGCCGTAAATGAAGGCGACAAATCCGATCGACCCAAAAACGAAACCGCCGATCAAGTTTGCGGAGCTTGTTTCGAACATGTCGATCTTAGCAGCTAAATGCGCGCCACGCTGGATCTCCTGTAGGGGACGACGCTGTCGTCCCATGGGAAGCCAACGGCTTCCCCTACAAACTTTGGATTGACCATTGGGACGACGCGATGCCACGATTGGCTGCGTTCTGGAGACGAATCGGAATGGCCTAACGAGTAGGAGAAGCGTGGCGCTACAACTTTTCAAAACCAAAAGCCCTGAGCTTTTAATGCAGGAGGCGGCAGCCCCTGAGCGCCAGATGAAACGCTCGCTTTCGGCGTTTGATCTTACTTGCCTCGGCATCGGCGCAATTATCGGTTCGGGAATTTTTGCGCTTACCGGCACGGCTGCGGCGGGCGAGCGCATAGAATCAGGCGCGTCGCAAATCACGACACCGGTCATTAATTTCATTCAATCGTGGCTGACGCATGCGCCAATCGTCCTCGGCCGACCGGGCGCCGGTCCGGCGGTCGTTTTTTCATTTGTCGTGGCGGGAATTGCCTGCGGATTCGCGGCGCTTTGTTACGCCGAACTCGCGTCGATGATTCCGGTTTCCGGTTCCGCCTACACTTATTCCTACGCGACGCTCGGTGAAATCGTCGCATGGATCATCGGCTGGGATTTGATCCTCGAGTACGCGGTCGGCAATATGGCCGTGGCGGTGGGTTGGTCAGGCTATTTCGTGAAACTTTGCGGCAGTCTCTTCGGCCTAAAATTTCCACTTTGGGCGGTGACCGATTACCGAACGGCTACCGACGTCCTGGCCAAGGGCGGCGAGACGCTGCAAGATTTTTCATCGACAATATTGCCGGTGATTGCCGGACATCCGATCGCGCTGAATCTGCCAGCGTTTGTCATCGTCGCTGCCGTAACAACTCTGCTGGTCTACGGAATCCGCGAAAGCGCAAAAACGAACACGTGGATTGTCGTCACCAAAGTGGCGGTCGTGGTTTTTTTCATTTCCTTCGGCGCTTTTCTCGTGAATCCGACGAACTGGCATCCCTTCATGCCGACCGGCGTGGCAGGCATGATGGGTGGAGCGGCCATCGTGTTCTTCGCCTTCATCGGCTTTGACGCGGTTTCGACTACGGCGGAGGAAACGCGCAACCCGCAGCGCGACATGCCGATCGGCATCATGGCTAGCCTCATCATTTGCACTGTGCTTTATGTGCTGATGTCCGGTGTGCTCACCGGAATTAAGAAGTACACGGTTTACCTGGGCGATTCCGCCGCGGTCGCGACCGCGTTCGCCGGTCGACCATGGGCGCAAGCGTTGGTCAGCGCCGGGGCATTGGCCGGTATGACTTCAGTGCTGCTCGTTTTTCAACTCGGCCAACCTCGCATCTTCATGGCCATGGCTCGCGACGGATTGCTTCCACAATATTTCGCGAGAATTCACCCCCGCTTTCGCACACCGCACATCACAACTATCTGGACCGGCATCGCGGTCGGTGGCGTGGCCATGTTGACCGACATCGGATCGCTCGCTGATCTCACGAATATTGGAACGCTCTTCGCCTTCATCCTCGTCTGTCTCGGCGTAAACGTGCTTCGGCGAACCGATCCAAACCGTCCACGTCCATTTCGCGTCCCGTTGACGCCGTGGTTCCCGATTTTGGGCGTGATTTTTTGCGTGGCTCTAATGCTTAGCCTTCCGATCCTCACATGGATTCGGTTCTTCGTCTGGCTCGCAATCGGGATGCTGATTTATTTCGGCTACAGCGTTCGCCACAGCAAACTGCGCCGCGGCATCGACGTCGGCGAAACTGAAAATATTTTCCCGCCGATCGAGCCGTAGCCCGCACGACACCGCGCCTGTTCTGCCGTTGCGTTCCTAAAATCAAACGGCCTCTCCGTCTCTGGAAAGACCGTTGCTTGGATCAACAATAACTTTCTACGCCGCCGTCGCGTGGCAGGCTTTGTCGTCGGCTTCGAGCCAGTCGAACAGCGTTGTCTTCGCCGGATCGAGACCGAGCGGTTTGGTTTGTTCGATAAACCAGTCGCGGCGCTCCGGAT
>DMCG01000176.1:3769-5106 GCA_003445855.1 Spartobacteria bacterium
TTTCTTTTCGCCGTTTTGATCGAGCCACTCGGCCATCTGTTGATCGCTCGCCCCTTTCTCGATCTGCGCTTTGAAATCGTCGCCCTTCACGCCTTTGAATCCGAAGAGCATATTATCGAGCGGACAGTCGAAATGATATTCGCCGATATTTCCCGCGACCAGCGCGCGGCATTTATCAGTCGTGCGCCCGAGAATGGCGTAGCCGCCGACTCGAATACGCGGACTGCGCGGCGCTTCCTTCGTCAAATCTTTGCCCGTAACATTTTTGTGCATGCTTCAGGCTAATGCGAAACGAATCGGTCGCAACCTTGCGAACTTAAAATCGTTATTGATTTGCAGCGGCGCTCTATGAGCGTCGCACTTTCGATTCTAAACTGGTCGGCGGTCGCAGACCGCCGCTACAGAACAATGAAGCGATTCGTATGTCGATCTTTGCTCGGCGTCGCCATTTGCTTGGCGAACGCGCTTGCCGGATCACCATGTGTCGATCTTCCGCCGCCGAACAAGCTCTATCATGGATTTTATTGGGACGGTGTCGGAACCGACAAACACGACCCAACCGAACACGATGTTACGCCGGAAGATGTCGCGCGTTACGAACAGGCGATCGGCAAAAAGACGGCTTGGATTTATTTCTCCGATAACTGGTTCGAATCGCCGAAATTTCCCGCCACCATGTGCAGCTGGATCCGCGATCTTGGGAAAATTCCGTATGTCCGTTTGATGCTGCGTTCCGATGTCGATCAAAAGCACGCGGAGAAAATCTTTTCACTTCAGAAAATCATCGCCGGAGAGTTCGATGTCGATCTTCGCGAATGGGCGCGCGACGCGAAAAACTTCGGGTCGCCCATTTTGATCGAATGGGGGACCGAGCCGAACGGAAAATGGTTCGGCTGGAATGGAAGCTGGAATGGCGGCGCGGGCGAGGGCCCACGGCGCTACATCGCTGCTTACCGGCACATTGTCGATCTTATGCGCGCGGAAGGCGCGGACAACTTGCAATGGGTCTGGCACGTGAACTGGTTCGATGAACCGGAGCGGAAATGGAACGCGTTCGAAAATTATTTTCCCGGCGAAAACTATTGCGATTGGGTCGCGCTCAGCGCCTATGGGCCAATTACCCCGATGACGCGGGACGGAACAGAAAGCTTGCGTTTCAAGTTGCGCAAAGCCTATCCGCGTTTGATCAAACTTGCGCCGGGCAAGCCGATCATCATCGCAGAATTGGGCTGCGATTTGCATAATCGCCGTGTGAATGTTGCGCGCTGGGCAAAGTCGGCGCTCGAAGATTTGTTTTCAAATCGCTGGCCGGCGATCGTCGGCTTCTGCTGGTGGAA
>DMCG01000176.1:5349-9236 GCA_003445855.1 Spartobacteria bacterium
GCGCACCACGCGGACAAGATTCAGGAGACGCCGATTATCTCCCCGCGCTGAGTTGTATCGCGCGCTTTCGGCTGTCATCCCGAGCGGAGCGAGGGACCTCACATTCGCAGTTTGGAATGTTCTTCAACTGACGAAGATCAACGACCCTATGTGAGATCCTTCACTCCGTTCAGGATGACCGCTTGCGATTGCGTAATACAAAATCGCGCCGCATAATCACATCATGGTCAACGTTTCCATTAAGTACACCGGCGATTTGCATTGCGATGCGACGCATGGCCCGTCGCAATCGAAAATCGCGACCGACGCGCCAACCGATAACAAAGGCAAAGGCGAGGCATTTTCGCCGACCGATCTGGTCGCCACCGCCCTCGGGACCTGCATGAGCACAATTATGGGAATGAAAGCGGACGAGCTCGGCGTCGATCTTCGCGGTATGACGGTGTCGGTGCAGAAAGAAATGTCGAAGGACGCGCCACGTCGGATCGTCGGGTTGCCGTCCGAAGTTCGCATCCCGTTGCCAAAAGATTCTCCGCATCGCGAAGCGATCGAACAAGCCGCGCTCAATTGCCCGGTGCACAAAAGTCTTCCGCCGGAGATCAATCGCCCCACGAAATTTTTCTGGGAAGGTTGAGCGGACGACTCTTCAGCGGGTTGAAAGATCGACATGCAGATTCGGAGAGCAGTGGAGGCGGATGTTCCGAATCTGCTGCCGTTGATGCGCGAACTGGCGCAGTTTGAAAAATACGCTGACGCCTTCGCCATCACCGAGGAAATGCTGCGCGAGCAAGGGTTCCGCCGTTCCCCGCCCGATTTCCATTGTCTCGTCGCCGAGGAAAACGGCGTGTTGATTGGGTTGCTCGTTTATTACTTTGTTCCGTTCACCTACCGGGCAAAGCCAAACGTCATCATCAAGGAGCTTTACGTTGCCGATGAGCATCGCAGCAAAGGCGTGGGTAAACTTTTAATGAAAGCGATCGCGACGGAGGCTGAGCAAGCTGGTTGCGGCCTGATCAAATGGTATGTCGCAAAATGGAATCAACGCAGCATCGAGTTCTACGAACGGCTCGGGGCAAAGATCGACCCCGACTGGCACGAGTTCCAAATGTCCGAAAAAACGTTCCGCGATTTGGCCGCGTCGTAGCCTTTCCGGGTCATCCCGAACGAAGTGAGGGACCTCACATTCGAAGCGCAACTCACGCAGTTTACTCTGCGTGATCCGTCAGCGAGCGGGAGCTCCTTCGCTCCGCTCAGGATGACACCGTGGGTCTGTCGAGCAAGTCGGCGTAATTTCGCGCGGCGCGATTTTTCCACGCGCCTTTGTGCCAGGCGTAGCCGGCGACGAGCGGCAACGCGACCGTCGCTTCCGCATAAACCATTTGCTCTGCCCCCTGATCGACCTTGCCCCACGAGTTCGCCTCTTTAAGTGTTGAACTTGAGAGCGCGCCGTCGCGCACATCGGCCACCGTGATTTGCACCGCATATTTGTGCATGCCGACGTCGAAACCGAGATAATCGCCCGCTACCACGGTGTCTTGCGCAAAATTCTTCGGAACGCCGCCGCCGATCATGAACAAACCGCTCTGTTTCGATTCGATTTTAATTTTCGTCAGCTCGAGAAAATCTTTCGCCGAATCGATGCTCAAATGTTTGTCGGGATGATGCCATTGATGATGGATCAATCCGAAGCCGGCGCTGCAATCGCTGAAGGCCGGCACGAAGATCGGCAGATTTTTCTCAAAGGCGGCGAGAACAACTGAGTTTGGATTTTTCGCGTGCTCGGCCAAATGCCGTCCCATTTCGCGAATGAATTCGCGCGATGAGTACGGGCGCGGCTCGAGTTTGTTCGCGATCTCCGCGCAAGTCGAATCGCAAACCCGCAAGTGATCTTCGTCGATGTAAGTGTCGTAAATCCGATCGATGGCGAGATGGCGCAGCACATCGTCGTCCATGTTGATCTCGCCTTTGTAATGTTTGAAGCCGAGCGCTTCGAAAAAGTCTTGATCGACAATAATCGCGCCGGTGGAAACGATCGCGTCCACCATGTTGTGGCGGACAAGATCGACAATCACATTTTTCAAGCCGGCGGAGAAAAGCGAGCCGGCCAGGCAAAGAATGATCGTGCAATCTTCATCGCGCACCATCGCGTCGTAAATTTCGGCGGCCCGACCGAGATCGCGCGCGGTGAAGGCCATCTTGCTCATCGCTTCCACCAGCGGCACGACGTTGTGTTCTTTGATGTCGATGTGCTCGACAACTTCGACCAGCAGATCGGTTTTTTTCGGTTTCATGTTTTCAATCTGTCATGTCGAGCGAAGTCGAGACATCCCGTTGCGAAGCGTACGGGTAACGTCACGGGATTCCTCGACTGCGCTCGGAATGACAAAAGCGTTTCATTACTTCTCCTCCGGATATAACCACTTCATGTAGTCCCGCACACCGTCTTCAAGTGGAAATTGCGGCGCGTAACCAAGCGCGCTGCGCACTTTGCTTAAGTCCGCCTCGGTGAAGTTTTGGTAATGCGCGTGCGGATTGTCGATGTAATCGGGCTCAAAATTTGTGCCGAGGCATTTGTTTAGAACATCGACAAGATCGTTGAACGAGCGCGCCTGGCCGCAGCCAAGATTGTAAATCCCGCTTTCGCCCGCCTCGAGCGCGAGAATGCTTCCTTCGACAATATCCTTCACATAAACGAAGTCGCGCTTTTGATCGCCGTGTTTGAAAATGCGCGGCCGCTGCCCGGCTTTCATCTGCCTGGACAAATGATAAACCATGCTCGCGGGCACGCCTTTGTGCGCTTCACGCGGCCCGTAAACGTTGAAGTAACGCAAGCCGATGATGATCCATTCGCGCGACGCGGCGGCTTCGCGCATGGCGATGTTGTCCATGATTGTTTTTGAAAACGCATAGATGTTTGCCGGCGCGGCGCCGTTAGATTCCACGCTCGCTTCGCTGGCCGGCCCGTATGTCGATGCAGATGACGCGTAGATGATTCGCGTCTTTGTCGGCCGGGCAAAGTTCAGGATCCGGCGAAAACTTTCGACATTGTCGTGCACCTGCACGAATTGATCGTGCAACGTCGTGTCGGTAATCGACGCCAGATGAAAAATCGCGTCGAACTTTTCATCGCCAAATTGTTCGCGCCAATCGAGCGCGGCCAGGTTTTGGGCGACGAAATCACCGCGATAACCTGCGAGATTTTTGAAGTCGCCGGAGCGAAAATCATCGATCACGGTTAATTTTGCCTGGGGAAATTTTTCCTGCAACGCGAGGGTGAGATTCGAGCCGATGAATCCGGCGCCACCGGTAACAACACAATTAGGAGAAGGATTGGACGAGGACACGGCTGAATGCGTTTTATAGATGCGCGATTGATAAATAAATCTTGAGCGGCGAAGCGCAAGCCGCTACTTATCGATTCAGTTCTTTGCGAGCTTGAAAAAGTGGATCGGCGCGAGAAATCCCGTGCAAATCGGGAGCAGTTGCGCTGCTGTAACTGGATACGACTTCCCAGGGCCAATCCCCGAAAGTTTTCGGGGGTGAAGGCGGGAAGAAGGTGAGCTTTTCGGAGCCAAAAGCCAGGAGCCAGAATATTCGTCCGGTCCAACTCATTCGTGTCGCCCTGTAGCGGCGGTCTATGACCGCCGACAATCTGCAAACAAACGGCGCGAAAAAACTTCTTCGCAAAAAGAGGAATGAGAGCTGGGCGAATCCCGCAATGGCGGGACAACAAGTCCGACTCTCGAGAGTTGGAGGAAACTTGTTATGCGAAATCGCCCAATATGTTTTGTTGTATTCAGTTTAATCAGCGCCGCATCCGCGATGCGCGCGCAAGACGCAACGTCGGCCCCTTCGCCGGCCGAAGCGGAAGCCGGACGAATAATCGT
>DMCG01000177.1 GCA_003445855.1 Spartobacteria bacterium
CGATTTTCATCGAGCCGCGTCATGGCAAACCAGCGATCGCGCGGAATTTCTTTCGCATTGTTCATCGCGATCAAACAATTCGTGTTGCATGGATTTCCGATCACAAGCACGCGCACATCGGCCGCGGCATTCTTCTCAATTGCCTGGCCCTGGCCGATGAAAATCTTGCCGTTGATCCCGAGCAAATCTTTCCGTTCCATTCCAGCTTTACGCGGCACGCTACCGACGAGCAGGGCCCAGTTCACATCGCGAAATCCTTCGTCAAGATCGGCGGTCGGGACGATCGATTGCAACAACGGAAACGCGCAGTCGTGCAATTCCATGACCACACCGTCGAGCGCGCCGAGCGCATTCGGAATTTCAATCAAATGGAGCGCGATCGGTTGGTCGGCGCCGAACATCTCGCCCGAAGCGATGCGGAAGAGAAGCGAGTATCCAATCTGCCCGGCGGCGCCGGTGACCGCGACTTTAATCGGAGAAGTCATAATTCAATTAGCCACGGATAAACACGGATGAAACACAGATTTTTGAATTCTGCCGAAGAGCTTCCTGCTTCTGTCATCCGTGAAAATCCGTGTTGATCTGTGGCTAGATTCGTCCGGTTTTCTCGAGCAGCTCGCGAATGAGTCGCATCCGCTCGCGCTCCTTTCGGCTGGAGCGCAGCTGTCCGATGGTGCGTTGCATTCGGCGCGTCCAATTGGCGCTGGCCGCCGTTCCCGGAACGTTAAAGCGATATTTCAGCCGAAGCAGATCAGTCAGCATAACCACCGCAATCCACGATTCGCATTTGAAGAGCGCTTCCATGATGGCGGGATGAAAATCTTTGCCAAAGTTTATTGATTCACTTGCCGGCTGGAATTGTGCGAACTCGGCGATCTTGTTCAGCTCATGTCGCGTCTGGTCCGATGTCGATGTTGCGTGCTCGACTGCTTCCTCCCACAACTTTCGCAACGGTTTGTGATCGTGCGTTGCGTAAGTGGCGACAGAGAGCCGCTCATATTCACTTCCGGGTGTGACGCGCTCGTGATGCACTTCCCATTGCGGAATTGTGAATCCAGCGATGCCTAACGAGAGCAAATTGGGCCGGACATAATCGGGCACCGTTCCCAAATCTTCGCCGATCACGCACGTGCTGCCGGATTCCTCGAGCACGACACGCAGATACTCTTCGCCTTCCCGCCGATTCGCTTCGCAATTCTCCAACGTCGAATCATCGCGCGGCACGAAATGCGGCGCACGCCCTTCGGTTCGTGCAAGCATGTCATTCCAATCGAGTGGAAGAAACTCCTTGTTGCGCGTCGGTCGCCACGGGAAAGCGTAAATCCGATAAAACCCGAGGACATGATCGATGCGAAAGAGATGAAATGTGCGCTTTACGCCGCGCACGCGTTGCCGCCACCATTCGAAATTGTTTCCGCGCATCGCCTCCCAGCGATAAAGCGGAATACCCCAGTTCTGCCCCCATTTCTGCGTGAACTCGTCGTCTTTGAAATGTAGTTCCGGCGGCGCGCCGCCCGACCAATCGAGCGCGAATTCGTTAGGGCGCGCGAAAACGTCCGCGCTGTAATAACTGACGCCGAACGGAATGTCGCCCATGAGCGCGACGCCACGCTGCGCCGCGTACGATTTCATTTCGCGCCATTGCTCGTGCCCGATCCATTGCACGTAACGAAAGAAATTCTGGCGCGCCACGAAAGCTGATTGATCGCCTCGCTGCCCGCTCGGCGACCCTTCGGGCTGTCCGTCTACGTCGCTCGGCTCCCGCCGGCTCCGTTGTCGATCTTGCGACAAATGACGCAGCCACTCACACGCGTTTTTGATAGTTCGATGTTCGGTCCGCCACTTGTCCCACGCCTCCGAATCGCGATTCTGCTCCATCAGCGCGCGAAAGAAGGTGTAGTTGTTGAGCCAAGTCGCTTCCTCCAGGCAAAATTTCTTGAATTCCGATTGTCGATCTTCCGCCGCGTTCGCCGAGAAATTCGAGAATGCCTTTTCGAGCAGGCGACGTTTTAATTTCTTAACGCGCCGATATTTCACCGAACCCTGGCGATACTGAGCAAGATCGACATCTGCAACGGCGATGTCGAAGTCCTGGCGCGTTAAATCTTTCGGCGATCCAGGCGCCAAATGCAGCGTGGTGGGCTCGATCGCCGTTGCGCTAATCGCATTGTAAGGGCTGTTGTCGCCGCCGGTCTCGTTGATCGGAAGTAATTGCACCAGCTTAAAGCCGATCTCCGCTGCCCAATCGATAAACTCGCGCAACGCCGCGACGTCTCCGATCCCGAGATCATCTTCCCCGCGCAACGCAAATAGCGGCGCCAGTACGCCCGCGATCCTTTTTTCCGGTGACAGATTCATTTACGTCCACAGATTATCGCAGATTTTTTTGGACAATTCCTTTCCGTAATCTGTGTAAATCTGCGAAATCTGTGGACGAATTAACTTCTTTGCACCTGCCAGTCTTCGACGAGCTCGTTCGGGATTTCTTTCAAAAAACGCGACGGCCGCTGAAAGACATCGCCGTATCCGCCGCTCAGCCGCATGTGCGGATAGGTGAGATAGAGCTCGTCGCGCGCGCGCGTGATTGCGACGTAAAAAAGGCGCCGTTCTTCTTCGAGCGCGTCACGTGTGTCGAGCGAGCGGCTGCTCGGAAACATGCCGTCAGTGAGCCAAATCACGAAAACAGTGTGAAACTCGAGCCCCTTCGCCTGATGCACCGTGGAAAGATTGACCGCTTCTTTGTCCGCGCTCTGGTTGGGCGTGGCTTCTGCATCGACATTGCTGATGAGCGCCAGTTGCGAAAGAAATTCGTGGACGTCCTTGAATTGGCGCGCAAAAGCCGCCAGCTGATCCAGATCTTCGCGGCGCAGCTCATAATTGGTAAAATTCATCTTCGCGTAATCGTCGTAAATCGCTTCCACCACCGATGTGATCATTTCCGAGGGCGGATT
>DMCG01000090.1 GCA_003445855.1 Spartobacteria bacterium
GACATTTATGAGATGGCTTCTAGTCACAGCACGTACGGCTCAGCGCGATAAACCTGTCGTTTGCAAGATGGTCTATGACTTCGGCGCGAGCGAAGCGACAATTTTCTCGAAGCGCGGATCGCCGCGCAGCGAGTCCCAGTAAGGATGGAGCTTGAGAAAGCCGTAGCTGAGCACGTTCGGGGCGCGCTCCACCGCGGCAATCTGTTCGATGGCGAGGTCTTTTTCACCAGTCCAAGCGTAGATATGTGCGAGGTGAACGGCGAAGGCAGTGCCGGTAATGGCATCCTTGGAGATGGGCAGCAGTTCGCACGCGCGACGGCCCTCGCGGAGTGCCTCTTCCTTCCGCCCGAGGCCGGCGTCGATCATGCCCAGCAGGCTGAGAGCGGCGGCGAAGTCGGGCTGCTTCTCCAATGTCTTTTCCACATCGCTGCGAGCGGCGGTAAACGCGGCATGCGCTTTAGCCGAGTCGCCCTGCCAACGAGCGACGACACCCTCCCAGTAGGCGTGGGGACAATTGACGCCGTAGTTGTTCGGCAGGCCATCACGCGGGTAGTTTGTCAACGCGCGAGCGGCGGCGGCGGCGGTCCGTTCGCAGAGGGCATAGTCGGGGTGGTCCACATCGGGCGCAACGCTTGAATCTTCGGCGGTCAGTGTGGCCAGCATGGTCTGATAGGGCTTGATATCGGCCCGCCAATCCAATGCAACCTCCGCCCGATTAATGCGGGTCAACGGGTCGCCCGGCACTATCGTCAGCGCGCGGTCGTAGGTTCGGACCGCATCTGCGTAGCGACGCTGCGGCTGGTAGGTATAGGAGGCCAGTTGTTGGAGGGTGAAAAGGTTGCGCGGGTCCAGCTCAAGGGCGCGCTCCAGGTTGCCCGTGGCTTCCGCCCAATGGCCTTGGCGGCGATTAATGAAGCCGGTGTATACGAAGACTTCGGCGTTGTTGGGCAGCGTGCGCCGGGCTATGGCCAGCTCGCTGCCGGCGCGCCCGTAGTCGCGGAAGCCATAGTAGTAATAGTTCGCCAGCGCAAGGTGGGCTTCGCCCGAATCTGGCTGGAGGCGCAACGCGGTTTGCACGGCGGCATTAGCCAGATCGAGACGGGCCGAAGTGTGGTCGAATCCATACCAATAGAAAGTGCCATGCACCCTGGAGAGCAGGCACCAAGCCTGGAGGAAGTGCGGGTCGCGGGCGACAGCTTCATCGAGCAGGCGGGCGGCTTGCGGCAGCTTCTCCTTGGCGTGGAGTGGATCCGTGACGTCGGCCCAGATAGCTTTGGCACGCTCGTAAAGGTCGAACGCCGCGAGGTCAGCGGTGGGCGGTTTCTCGATCGCCGCCTTTTCGCTGGGGGAGATTTTGGCTTCAAGCTCATCGGCAATCGTCTTGGCAATCTCACTCTGAATGGCGAAGACGTCCGCTAGATCGCGGTCGTAGCGCTCCGCCCAAAGATGCATGTCTGTCCTGGCGTCAATCAACTGTGCGCTCACGCGCACGCGATTGCCGCTGCGTTGCACACTCCCTTCCACCACATGGGCCACGCCGAGTTCTCTAGCAATCTCACGCAGGTTGCGCGTAACCCCGCTCTTGTATTGCATTACGCTAGTGCGGCTGATGACCTTGAGGTCGGCGACCTTGGCAAGGTCGGTAAGAATCTCATCTTGTACACCATCAGCGAAGTAAGCATTCTGTTTGTCATCGCTGAGATTTCCGAAGGGCAGGACGGCAATGCTTTTCTCGGGAACGACGAAGACTGCTGTCCGTTCGATCTGCGAAGCAGTTGTCCACGGATGCCAGAGCCAGTAGCCTGCCACTCCGGAGGCCGCGACCAACGAACCCACGGCGCCCAGAATCCAGACTCGGCGTTGGTTTGCGACCGCGGTACTGCCACGGCCCGGCCCGGTCTTTTTGATCGAGCCCTCTTTTACATCGAAACTCCAGGCAAGAACGAGAGCCATGGGGAAGCCCATGGCAATGAGAACAACAAATACTTGTTGCGCCCAATCCGGTGCATGGAACGTCGGTAGCACTGTGCCCACTACCTGCACGGCAGCCGAACCGGCAACAAGGTAGGCGAGGGACACGCGATAAACGCGCCGGTTCTTCAGTTCCTGAACGAAGGTATTCATGCGGCCCTTCCGCGCCACTGGTTATGGTTGGACGACATCCGTTTTCGCAAATTTTTACCTTCGCGGCAAGCGCGTTTGGGGTGTTCCAGCGATGGCCAGGACCGTGCCTTCGAGAAATACTTGAAAAGCGAATCCGGCCGCAAGTTCGCTCGCCGTCACTTCTGAGTTTTCATTTTCGATTTTAGATTGCCGATCCGTTCGGCGTTGCTCAGGAAAGGTTTTTCGATTTAGCTTGCCGCCGTCAGTTGGAGCACGCGATGCACGCGGAAGAAACACGATTTCGAGACGGCAAAATCATCCGCGGTGAGGAACCGCTCAATCTCGAAATGCCGTTTTCGACGCTCGACGGTTTCATCACGCCGACGGAAGCGTTTTATGTCCGAACGCATTTCGCGATTCCGAAGATCGACAAGGAGAATTGGCAGCTGTGGATTGAAGGCGAAGTCGAGAAATCTTTCGAGATTCGTTATGACGAGCTGCTCAAACTCGAATCGAGAAAAATTCCGGCGACGCTCGAGTGTGCTGGCAACAATCGAAATCTTCTCGAGCCAAAAGTGAAAGGAGTGCAGTGGGGACTCGGCGCCGTCGGCAATGCGAATTGGACCGGCGTTCCATTGTCGATCTTGCTTGA